>URVX01000126.1 GCA_900551395.1 uncultured Subdoligranulum sp.
CAGCGTAGCGCGGGACAGTCTGTCAAAAGTATTGTGCAAATCCTTGAGATGAAAAAACACGCTTTCAAGCTGAGAAATTTCTTTTGCGCGGAGGGCGACCGCCTGCTTCAGTTTTTCTACGTTTTCAAGCTCGGTCAAAAGCTCCTCTTTCGCGTCCGGCGTGTAAAACTCGATTTTTTTAAGCGCGTTTTTGCCCGGCGCCGAACAAGGCTCCGTTCTGTCCAGAATGTATTTGAGACCGCATGCGCTCTTTTGTGAAAAACTCGGCTTTATCATTTCGTCACCTTTAAATTTTTTGCATTGAAAACGGGCGCTTCCACCGCCTCTCTCATTTTTCTTTCAAATGTCAACGCGTCGTATTCATATCCGAAGGCGGAAAACGGGTTTACGGTCACGGCAAGCAGCTTGACTGCGCTCAGCTGAAAAAGTCTGCCTCCTTGGTTGAAGAATTTTTCCGCCACGCTCCTGTCCGCAAGCACGTTTGCGCCGCTTTCGACAACCGCCGGCACGGCTGCGGCTGCCGCGGCGTCAAGCAGCCATTTGTGCTCGTTTGTGAGCGCGCCGGGCAAAAACAACAGCCTTGCTCCGTCGGGCAAAGGCTCTCTGCCGTCTGCGGGCAAGATTTCTTCGTCCGTCACACAGCAAATGTCCTTGACATTTTTCAGCCTTGCCGCAACCAACGGCTCGCATGTCTCAAGCCCAAGCATTTTGGCTGCAAAAGCCGTTTCCTCAACGGTAAAATCCATATTCGCGGACAGGCTTGCTCCCGAAGCCAGAACCGCCGCGTCCGCCACGTCGGACGAGCAAAGCGACCTGCGTCCCAACGCGCCGTCGAAGAACACAATGCCGGCGCCCAGACGAAAGAAAATCTTTTTTAGCTCCGAAAGCTGAGCGACTATCGACGGTCCCGCAATCTGCACGAAGCCGTCCGAGAGCGCGCGGAAAACCACGACCTCGCCCAAAGGCGTCGGAAAACCCGTCGCATACAGAATTTCACGCGAAACCGTGCATAAAGGCAGCAGTCCCTTTGCCGTCGCGGCAAAATCGCCCTTTCTCAAAAACACCTCGGGCTTTGCCACGTTGAAAACCACGTCGTTGCTTTCTCCGTCTCTGCCTATGCTGGTAACCGCAACGCTCGCGCCGTGCGCGTGAAAAGCGTCGATAAAAGCATTGAGAACCGTGGTTTTTCCGGCATTTTTGCACATACCGGCAATACAGACGCTTGAAAAGCCTTCGGCTGCACGAAACAAGTCCATAAAAATTCTCCGATAAGCGTATTTTAACCTTAAAAAGCGGGGCTTGTCAACTCAAAAGAAAATCATAAGCTTCTTTATTTGCTAAAACCGTCTTTATCATATATAATTATACTTCGGAAAGTAAAAATGCAGGAAAAAATCAAAGCGGCAGTAAAACGCCTGAAAAAAGGGAAAAACCGATATTTCGACGAATTTTACGACCTGACAAAAAGAGCGGTATATTTTACCGTTTTCAAAATTTTGGGAAACGATGACGAAGCTTGCGACGTCATGCAGGAGGTTTACGTATCATTTTTAAACCGCCTCGATGAAATCGACGAGGAAAGAAACGCGTATTCCTATCTTATCGCCACAGCCAAAAACAAGGCGCTCAACGCTCTGCGTCAAAAAAAGCGTTTGCTTGCCCTCGACGAAACGCGGGACATAGCTGACGAAAGACAGGAAATACCAGACGATATGCCTCTGCTTGCGCACGCGAAAAAAATTCTTACGGAAAAAGAGTGGGAGCTGTTGGAATTATGCGTCATTTACGGGTATAAAAGAGTAGAAGCCGCAAAGCTGCTCGACGCTCCGGTTTCCACCGTGAATTGGCAGTACAACAATATACTGAAAAAGCTGGGCAAACACTGTAAGGAGACGTACGATGTCCGAAATTGAAAAAAACTTAAAACGAGAGCTGGACGCAAAAGTGCCCGACTTGAAGGATAAAATCAAAGCGGAGGTCTATCCTCACGAAATTGCGGGAAAAGCGCGCAGAAAAAACGCCGCATTTTCTTTGCGCCGCATAATTTACGCCGTCTGCATTGTCGCCGTCCTTGTGGCAATCGTGGTTTCTTCGGCGGTGCTGACTCCCCCTCCGGGCGGTACTACGGTAGTCGTAAGCATAAACCCTCGCGTGGAATTCGTGCTTGACGACGACACGGTGATTTCTCAAAAGGGACTAAACGAGGACGGCGTCACTTTGCTGCTCAACGACAATTATGTGGGTCGATACGCTTTTGGGACGCGCCAAATCGCTCGGTTTTCTCAAAGACAACCGCACGGTAAAGCTCGCGGTAAACTACAGCAACGGAAAAAGAGCGGATAAGGAATACAAAGAGCTTTCGACGCTCATCAATGATTTTCTGTCCTCCAATCTAAAGGGCGCTTCGCTGATGCGTCTGACTGAGGACGAGCTCGAGGATATCCTCGACAGCTATGACGAAAAGGCTTTAAAGGGCTTTCACGAGCAGCAGCTCGACTTGTTCAGGGAAAAGCTTTCTCAAGTGATTACGGAAAAGCTGGACAGACTTGCGGAATTGAAGGACTCGGTAAACCGTGAGCTGACGCTGCTTGGCGACATGGACGAGAAAGAAAAAATTCCGCAAGAGATATTTTTAAAAATCGACGGCGAATTAACAAGCTTTCTTTCGGAATTTCCCAGCGAAATAAAACCGCTTTCCGAAAAGTCAAGAATTAAAGACCTCGAGAAGCTTCTGGAAGAAATCGAAGACGTGGAAGACGACCTTACAGACGCGCTTGAAGAAATCGAAGAAGGTCACGAAGACGACATCAAGGACAGAATCGAGGACCTCTTTGAAATAGCATGGGAGCTGATGAACCCCGAATACGACGATTGACGGCGCGTTCAAACGACTTGCCGAAGCAAAAGGGAACAAAATCGGCGAGCGCTTTCAGCGAAAATTTGCGCTTCAGACGGAGTGCAGGGCGCGGAAATTCGCGTCTGACCGTCCAAACGCAGAAGCGGTTTAAACCAAAGCCTAAAACGACATACAGAGCAATCACAATCGTGACTGCTCTTTTTTTCTGTTCAGAAACAGCAGACCGGGATATGCTTCGCTTAATGCGGCTCAAGCGGCGCAAATCCGGCGTTTCGGCTATCCTGTCAGCGGCGGTTAAACCCGCCCGCCCGCAGTCTTATCGCGCCCGCCGACACGCACGGCAAAGCCAGAAAGGGATTTTTTCGCTGCGAGCTTTCCGTTAAACGACATGCAAATTGACTTTTTTCGTTTCACGCTTTCGTTTTGCGCCGTCGGATTTTTACGGCAAGCGCCCCGCGCGGTGCGGAAATTTAACCTTGTAAGTCAAAAGCGCTCCGATGCTTGACAAATTTACGTATTTTTGATATATTTTCCGAGTATCGGAGAAACAAAATGTCTTATCAATTTGACGGAGAATTCATAGAAAAATTTTATACAACCTTTACTATGCTGGCTTACGAAAGCAACCGCCGCTTTTACCCCGTAGGCGAAGTTGTGGGACCGATGGACAAATACAAATTTACGCGCAACGAGGTGGATATGCTGTTTTTTCTCAACTCCTGCGTAGACAAGAAGGTTCAGCCGCAATATGAATTCAAAGACATAGATATGAATATCTTAAATCAATATATCCCTCCCCGGGTCTCTATGGCGACTACCTGCCGCAGTGTGGAAAAGCTTGTGCAATACGGACTTGCGGAAAGATACTATCTCAACAACAACCGCAAAACCGTCTATGTCAAGGCTACGGAAAAGGGTATAAAGCTCAAGGAGGACCATTGGGAATTTTCCGTGCAAAACATCAAAAAGCGTTTCGACGCCGCGTTTTCACAAGAGGAGGGCGAGGAAATGCTGAAAACAATCACGAA
>URVX01000127.1 GCA_900551395.1 uncultured Subdoligranulum sp.
ACACCATGGTTATCCCGGAAATGATTCCGGGAAGCGACAGGGGAAGCACCGTCTTGAGAAAAACGGTGAACGGGTCGGCGCCGAGATCACTTGCGGCTTCGGCGTAGCTTTTGTCGATGTTGGACAAAGTAGTGTGCAACGGCAGAATCATAAAGGGCAGATAGTTGTATACCATGCCGAAAATAACCGTTCCCATACCGAGAGGTACCTTTAACCAATCGAATATGCTCTTGATTGCCAGCGTCCTTATCAGAAAATTTACCCACATGGGCAGAATAAAGAGCAGCACGAGAATTTTTCCGCTGTCCATTTTGCTCAGTATGTAAGCTATGGGATAGCCCAGAAGCAGGCACAGCAGTGTGGTGACAAAGCCTACGACAAGACTTATTGCCAGCACGTTCAGGCTGTTTCTGTCGGTAAAAAAGGACACGAAGTTGTCGAAAGACAGCTTGCCGCCCGCGATGAACGCGTTGACGAGAATCATCACGAGGGGCGTAACTATAAAGAGCAGCATAAACAGAACGTAGGGATAAGCGAACACCCTTCTGCTCATACGGAATTTTTTAAGCATTCTCTTGTGTCTCCTCGGGCGGAGCAAGCTCCACAATCAGCTTTTCGGGAGCTACCGACAGACCTACACGGTCGCCCTTGAGCCAATCGTCGTCCGTGTCAACGAAAAAGTCGTAGTAGTCGTCCGTTCTGATTATACATTGATAATAGCTGCCCTTGTAAATGGAATTTACTACCGTGCCGCCGATTATTCCGTCGTCCTCGTCGTCGTGCACGATTACGTCGTCGAAGTCGATTTTTACCTTTACTCTTGTTCCTGCCGGCAGGTCGGCGTTGCAGGGGAAGCGACCTCCGCATATTTCAACCGAGTTGTTATCCCACATGACAGTTGTAAGCTCGTTGATAATGCGGTTTTTGTGCATAATGTGCAAATCAAAGGGCTTGACGTAAATTCCCACCCGTTGATTTACGCCGCTTGCGAAGTTGTTGTGAATAAGAAGCTCGTTTTTTTCCTCGTCTTCGGTTTCCACCGTGGTCTGGAAATGGTCGCCCTTGAAAACGCAGGACGTGACTACTGCGGAGAAATAAGCCTTTTCGTCGTTTTCGGGAAGTATTTCTATATCCTCCGGACGAATAATTACGTCTACAGGTTCTTTTTTCTTGAAGCCCTTGTCCACGCACTCGAGCGTGTGCCCCAAAACGTCCACGAGGCAGTCTTTGATAAACGTGCCCGAAAGTATGTTGGACTCTCCGATGAAGTCGGCGACGAAGGCGTTTGCCGGCTCGTCGTAAATTTTTTGCGGATTGGCAATCTGCTGAATAACTCCGTCCCGCATGACCACTATGGTGTCGCTCATTGTCAGAGCTTCCTCCTGGTCGTGGGTGACGTAAATGAAGGTTATGCCCAGCTGTTTGTGCATATTCATCAGCTCGATTTGCATGTCCTTGCGCATTTTGAGGTCAAGCGCGCCGAGAGGCTCGTCCAGCAGCAGCACCTCAGGCTCGTTGACAAGCGCGCGGGCTATCGCGACGCGCTGCTGTTGACCGCCGGACAGGCTGTTGACGTTGCGGTGTCCGTAGTCCTCGAGGTCAACCATTTTGAGGGCGGCGTTTACCTTTTCTTCGATTTCGCTTTTGGTCAGCTTGCGCTGCTTTTCGTATTCCACTCCCTTCTTGTCGACGTATGTGCCGTCCGGCACGTATTTGAGCTTGAGTCCGAAGGCTATGTTGTTGAACACGTTGAGGTGGGGGAACAGCGCGTATTTCTGAAAAACGGTGTTGACTCTGCGCCTGTGAGGGGGCAGCGAGGTTATGTCCTCGCCGTTGAAAAGAATCTGACCTTCGGTGGGAGTTTCAAAGCCAGCGATCATACGCAGAGTGGTGGTTTTGCCGCAGCCGGAGGGACCCAGCAATGTCACGAATTCGCCTTTTCTTATGTTAAGGCTGATGTTGTTGACGGCTTTTTTGTCGCCGTACAGCTTTGTTACGTTTTTAAGCTGAATTATGCTTGAGTTGTTTACCATGCTTTCTCACCTCGTCTAAAAGTTCGGAGGGCTGGACACCCACAGAATTCTGGCGGTTTTGGCGCCGACGTTTTTCAAAAAATGTACCTTTTCCGACTTGAAGTAAAAGCTGTCGCCTTTTTTGCACTCATAGCTTTTGCTTCCTATATAAAGTCGGATTTTTCCTTCCAGCACGTAGCCGAATTCTTCGCCCTCGTGCGGATTGTCGGCATCGGTGGAGCAGTTGGGCAGGATTTCGACGAGTATCGGCTCCATCTCGTTTATCACGCCGTTGTGTATGAGCCAATGCGTGACGTAGCCGTCGTTTTCCTTGACGAAATAGTCGTCCGTCCCGTAAACGGGGCTTTGCTCGGGTTGACTTTCGGAAAACAGCTCTACCAGCGTGGTGCCAAGCGCTGCGACTATGTCCTCGAGGGTGGCAATAGACGGGCTGGTTATGTCGTTTTCCAGCTGGGATATATAGCCCTTTGTCAGCTCGCAGCGGTCTCCCAGCTCCTCCTGAGTCAGGTCGGCTTTGAGTCTCAGTTCCTTGATTTTCGAGCCGATTTCCATTTGCTCCTCCCGATGTGTAATTTAAAATCAAAAAGTTTAGTAAAAATTAACTTTTTGTTTGTTTTTACTAAACCACCCGATTTATTATATATAATAGAGCGCAATTGTCAATCGTTTTGAACAAAGTTTTTTGAAAAAAACGATATTTTTTTACATAACGCGACATACAAAAAAGCGGACGCCTTTTGAGCGTCCGCAAAGGGAGAAAAAAATCAGATTTTGTCGTTGCTTCCCAGCACGTTGAGAATTTTGTGCTTTACCATCTGCTTTATCGCCTCGCGGGCGGGAGAGAGGTATTGTCTCGGGTCGAAATGGGAAGGATTGTCGTTGAGATATTTTCTTATCGTGGCGGTGCAGGCAAGCCTTATGTCGCTGTCTATGTTGATTTTGCACACAGCCATTTCCGCCGCCTTGCGCAGCATTTCTTCGGGCACGCCCTGCGCTCCCGACATGTCTCCGCCGTTTTCGTTTATCGTGCGGACAAACTGCTGCGGCACGGAGGAGGCGCCGTGCAAAACTATGGGAAACTCGGGCAGCCGCCCGGAAATTTCTTCAAGAATATCGAACCTGAGACGAGCTTCTCCCTTGAACTTGAAAGCTCCGTGAGAGGTGCCTATGGCTATCGCAAGACTGTCCACGTTTGTTTTTAAAACAAACTCCTCGACCTCGTCGGGATTGGTGAAACAGCCGTATTTGTTGGAGACGTGTTCCTCCACGCCCGCGAGCGTGCCCAGCTCCGCCTCCACGACAACGCCGCGCTCGTGCGCGTAGTCGGCGACTCTCCTTGAAAGCTCTATGTTCTGGTCAAAGGGCAGCTTGCTCGCGTCTATCATGACGGAGGTGAAGCCGTCGTCCACACATTGCTTGCAGATTTCAAAGCTGTCGCCGTGGTCGAGGTGCAGGCAGATGGGCAGCCCCGTGTCTTCGACGGCTGCCTCGACCAGCTTTTTGAGATAAACCATTTTGGCGTATTTCCTCGCGCCGTTGCTAACCTGAAGTATGAGAGGGGAGCGGCACTCGACGCCCGCATCTACGATACCCTGAATTGTCTCCATGTTGTTGACGTTGAACGCGCCTATCGCGTATCCGCCGGCATAGGCTTTGGCAAACATTTCCTTGCTTGTTGTCAGTGGCATTTTGAAATTGACCCCCGTATTTAGTTGTCAAATAATTTTTTTTGACTTATAATAATATAGCATAAAAAATATTTATTGTAAATCCTTTTTCTAAGGCTTACAGGAGGTTTTTCCGAGATGAAAAAAGTG
>URVX01000128.1 GCA_900551395.1 uncultured Subdoligranulum sp.
CGTGCACGTTCCGTTGCCTGCCGGCCCCGCAGAATAACCGTTGCCTGCCGGCGCCGAGGTTGAGCGCATCTGCTCGGGCGGCACGGCGTTGCTCGCAAGTATCTTGTTGAGCTTTTCAAGCGAGTTTTTGTATTTCATGTTCTGCGGGTCGAGAGACAAAGCAAACTCAAGCTGTTTTTTGGACTCCAAAAACCAGTTTTTCTTGTAAAACACAATGGATTGAAGATAATGCCACTCGGCGGTGCGCGGCGTCAGGTTGTCCAGCATTTCCTGCGCCTTGTTCACGTCGCCGTTTTTTATCACCTCTTCTATCGCGGCGTAAGCCTGCTCCGCGTCTCCGCCGTAGCTATTGTACTCGGAGCGGGCGCGTTTGATTTCGCCGTAAGCCCTTTCCAGCTTTTCCAGCTTGTCGGCAGCTTCCTCGCCGGCAGGACCGTTTTGAAAGCGCTCCTCGCCGTATTTCTCCCGCAGTTTTTTGTAAGCGCGTTCCAGCTCCTCGTCGGAGACAGAGGGAGATACTCCGAGTATTTCATACAAATTTTCCATACAAGTCTAATTTTCCCTTTTATATTTTTCAAATACCGATTTCGTCTTGTTGCGGATAAAATCGTAAATTACGTTTTTGAGCACGCAGACGTACTTAGTAAGATTGCAATCGTTGAAGCTCTCCGCCGTTTTGTTGAGTGTGGTCATAAAAACGAAATCAAGAGTTTCGCGGTTTGTCTCCACAAAATCACGCGCGTCGTCGGTATGCCCGAAGCACGCCGTAAGCGGATTGTAATTTTTTCTTTTGTTGTCCTTTTCCAAATCGTCCAGCGCGTCAATCAGATATATCCACTTGCCTATATTATAACACAAATTAAGAATATATTCGTTTACATGCTCCTCTCCCAGCGCCCACACCGCAAAATCCCGCGTCAGCGCCGCAAACGGCTCGCAAACCATGTCCAGCACGTCGCAGCCGCTCTTTTCCAGCGCGCGCAGCTCGTTGTAGCGCGTTTCCACCGTCTGCGCCAAAAGAGGCTCGGTTTCAGCCGCTTTTGCAAAAGGCTTTTTAATCAAACCGAATGCCGCCCTCTTTTTCGCGCCGAAGCTCCCGTCCTGCTTGTCGTCCACGAGATTGAAATACATGAGAATCACATTTGCATAAGCCAGCTTGTCGGTGATTTCGTCGGGACGCACGAGCGGTCTTTTTTTGAAAGGACTGGCAGCGCATCTGTCGTTGTAAATCTCGACATCCGAATTGAGAAAGCTGTGGAACAACACGTTGAAAAAGTTGATGTCGAAATTGCTTGTAAGACGGGAAGCGTTGCCGAACAATTTTTTGGTCGAAAGGCAAATTCCGCAAAGAAATGTGTGCCACAGTCCGTATTCGCCTTTGGACAGACGCTCCTTTTCAACATTGATATATCCGAACATCAGAACCTCGAAACGAACCCGATTTTTTTGTAGACCTTGGCAAGAGTTTTTTCCGCCCTCCGCGACGCCTGCTCCGCGCCTCTTTTGAGGATTTCCGCAAGATAAGACTTGTCCTCCAGCAGCTCTTTGCGCCTTTTTTGTATAGGCTCCAGTCCTGCGATAACGGCGTCCGCGACGCAGTCCTTAAGCTCGCCGTACCCCCTGCCCTCGAACTGTTCGACAATGCGCTCGACGGATATGCCGGAGAACCGCGAATAAATGGTCAGCAGATTGGAAATCGCCGGTTTATCCTTGCCGAAACGCACGTGGGTGTCGCTGTCGGTAACCGCGCGCCTGAACTTGCGGCGTATAACGTCGGGCGAATCTGTCACCGAAACATAACCGTTGTCGTTGTCGTCCGACTTACTCATTTTGGAATTGGGGTCTGACAGACTCATGATACGCGCGCCGTTTTGCGGAATAAAAGGCTCCGGCACGACAAACGTCGGAGAATAACGCGAATTGAAGCGCTCCGCAAGGTCGCGCGCAAGCTCCAGATGCTGCTTCTGGTCGGCTCCGATAGGCACCAGATCCGTCTGATAGAGAAGAATGTCGCTCGCCATAAGCACGGGATAATCCATTAGTCCCATATTTAGGTTTTCGCTGTGGCGGCGCGCCTTGTCCTTGAACTGCGTCATGCGGTTCAGCTCGCCGACATAGGTCAACGTATTGAGCACCCAGGCAAGCTCGGCGTGGGCAGGCACGTGAGACTGCACGAAAATCGCGCTCTTTTCAGGGTCTATCCCGCAGGCTACGTAAAGTGCGGCAAGCTCCAGGGTGTTGGCGCGAAGCGCGGCGGGAACCTGCTGCACCGTAATGGCGTGCATGTCCACCACGCAGAAAAGACAGTCGAAATCCTCCTGAAGCCCCACCCAGTTCCCCAGCGCTCCGATATAATTGCCTATAGTAATCTGACCGCTCGGCTGAATACCGCTGAAAATAATTTTTTTGGCGCTTTGCTCGCTCATTTAACCGTCCTCTCCAAACAATGCAAATATTTTGAATTTTTGGCTTAAATAATAACACAGATAACGATTTTTGACAAGCAAAAGCGTACTCTAACGCTTTTGCGCCGAATTTTTCAAGAAAATTATATCATTTCAACGGCATTTGCAAAAAAACGTCCCGTTTGAAACGGGACGTTTTGTCACTCTGCAAATTTCGAAATAAATACGGGAAGGTTTTCTCCGGCGCAGCTGACGGAAAGAGTAAACTCCACCATAAACACATTGGAGAGCATTTCCAGCTCCGTCATAATATTGCCTAAATCCTTTATGTCCTTGCCCACAATTCTCGACATGCTGTCCACAAAGACCTTTTCTATGTCGTAATTGCCGGCGAGCACGCCTTTGAGAAAAGCGATAAAGGTTTCTTCGCTGTTGACCTTGTATTCGCTTGCGTCAATCAGCTTGATGGTGTGCTCCAAGTCATGTATGCGGGAGTTGTCCTTGTCGATGTAGACCACAACGCCCTTAGCCTCCGCAACGCTCCTATTGGCGGAATCCACCATCTTTTTTGTTTTGCCAGAACCCTTTTCACCGTAAATGATATTGATTTTTGCCATTTTTTGTTTCGACCTCCGATTGATTGGCGAGTTGGTTTGTTTTTAATATTGTAGCAGAAAAGCCTTCAAATTCAAGTCTTTTGCAAAAATTTTCACTTAATTTCTTCAATAAAGGTCTTTATGCGCTCTACGCCCTCGCGTATCCTTTCGATACTCAGGGTATAAGTGAGCCTTATGTAGCCCTCGATACCGAAGCACTCGCAGGGTATTGTGGAAACGTGAGCGTGCTCGGTGAGCAGCTCGGAAAATTTAAGCGCGCTGTCGATTGCTTCGCCGCGATATTTTTTGCCGAGCAGCGCGGAGATATCCACCATGACGTAAAACGCTCCGTTGCCCTTGACGTATTTTATCGAAGGAACGGTTTCCAGACAGCTCCAAAGAGCGTTGCGTCTTTCCTCGAAAACCGTGCGCATGTTTTTGATAAAGGCGTCCCCCTCGTCCAGCGCCGTGACCGAAGCGTATTGCGCTATTGTGTTGGGATTGGAGGTCTGGTGGCTTTGCAGCGCGCCCATGTATTTCGCAACTGCGGCGGGACTTGCGGCATAACCTATCCTCCAACCGGTCATGGCGTAGGATTTGCTCATGCCGTTTATCAGAATGGTTCTGTCCTTCATGTCGGCAATCTGCGCAATGGAGAAATGACTGAGTCCGTCGTAGGTCAACGCTTCGTAAATTTCATCCGCTATTATCCATACGTCGGGATGACGGCGCAGCATGGCTGCAAGCTCCTCTATCTTTTCTCTTGAATAAACAGTGCCGGAGGGGTTGTTGGGCATGTTCACAATCAAAGCGCGGGTTTTGTCGGAAACGACTTT
>URVX01000129.1 GCA_900551395.1 uncultured Subdoligranulum sp.
ACTTATCCAAAACGGTTTTGAGTTCCACGCCGAAAGCGAAGATATTTTAGATACGCTTGAAAAGCAAGAACGCGGCTGTCTAGCCCCCTTATTTTTAATTTCAAAGATATCTTAAAAAGAAAATTTACTACCATTTTACTACCATTGGGGTAGAAACAGGCAGTTTCGGGGCGTTTCGGGCAGTTTTTTCGGAAAGAATATTTTTCGGCGAAAACACCAAAAATTTCGTCTGCAAATTTACCACACAAGCCGAGGGCGCAGCCCGAAAGCCACGGAGCGCAGCGGAGTATTTTGCAAATTTTTACTACCATTTAATTTTAAGGATTTTTTGCGTTTGCAATATTCTAAAAAACGCATAATCAGTAGAAAAAATGCACAAATCGCAACGATTTGTGCATTTTTGTGTGGAGCTGATAACCGGATTTGAACCGGTGACCTCGTCCTTACCAAGGACGCGCTCTACCTCCTGAGCCATATCAGCAATTTATCTTTTTGGGACTTGAAATGCGCGGAGTGATATTTCAGCTGTGTTTTCAACGCTTAGTCTCAAATTTTCAGCTATTGAATTATAGCCAACGCTTCAAAAAAAGTCAAGTTTTTTCTCATTATATTTAAAAAATGTTTGTCGGTCGTTTAACAAACCTAAGCTTGAAATCCGATTTGAGTGTCGTCAGACAAGGGCAATGTCGAATATGACCATGTACGTTTCCGAAATTTCCTTGAAATTCGAAACGAGTTTATCATCCAGTCACAAAGCAAACTGAATAAACAGCCCCCTCCTGTCGGGGAGGGGGCTTTCCGCGCCTTCAAACCAATTCGGGGAAACATTTCGGGCGCGCGAGTGTGTCTTTTGTTCAGCGGGGCAAAGCTTCTTCGAATCCGTTCAGATAGGTATAAATGTTTTCGCTTTCGGTCTGACGAATCGCAAAGCTGCCCTTTGTCTGCTCAGTCTTGTAAATCACCTTCAACAGGTTGTTTTTATCCTTGACGATGTGATATTTCGTTTTGGAATATTCGTTTCCGACGGTCGTCCCGAACTGTATCGAAAGTCCGCCGTCGTCGTCATCGTCTTCGAATTCGGGGTCTTCCCACTCCACCTTTGTTTTGGAAACAAGACGACCGTTTTCGTAAATAGAATATTCGTATTCGATTTCGTCGTTTTCAACGGATTGCTCTACCTTTACGTAATTGTCGGGATTGTTTACGGAGCGTGTGGTAAATTCCATCTCGGTTTCCGTTTCCGTCCCCTCTCTTTCCGTTTCGTACTTTCCGCTCACATCAAACACAGATTGACCGTTCACCAGCACGCCGACCAGTCTGGAACTGATTTCCACCTCCTCCTCGCCGTCGTCTATTTCGATTTCCGTCTTTGAATCCACTTCGTTGAAATACATAACGTATTTTTCGCCCGCAACGAATGCGACCATTTTTTTTGCGTATGACGCGTACTCCCCGTCTGTGGACTCGGAGGGCTTGTCAAGCTCGGCGTTTAAGGAGTTTCCGGATAAAAGCCCGTCGAACATATTTACATAACCGTTGAGAGCCTCGATATCACCGGAAATTTCTTCGGGTCTGCCCGCATCTTCGACAGCAAGAGAGTCTTCTAAGGCAAAGCTCAGTGCTCCCTTTTCGTTTTTCGCGGAAGCGAAAAATGCGGACTCCGCCTCCCGTTCACAGGCGCGGGAGGCAAAATTCTGCGTCGTCTCAAGATAATTCGCTCCGGCTATTGCGGAAACAAGGTAAGCTTCTCTGTAGTTTTTCGTGTCCTTTTTGCCATCGCAGCCGGTAAGGGTGAAAGCGCCGAAAAATACGGCGACAACTGCAATAAGCAGCATAAATTTCTTCATATTTATCTCCATAAAATTTTTTGAATTGTTCGAACACTTTATCTACAACGCTGCCCGATAAAAATTCCAACATTTTCCGAAAATTTTTCCGAAAAAAATACGGGGAAGCCGGATGACTCCCCCGCAGATTTAAACGTGCTCGGTTTATTTTATTTCGATTACTTTAGCGGAATTTTTGCGCGCCTGCGCTTCGGTGGGGAAAGTCACCCTGAGAGTTCCGTTTTCGTAAGCTGCGGAAATATCCGTCTCCTCGACACCGCTTCCGACATAAAAGCTTCTCGAAAAGCTGCCGCTTCTTCTCTCCCTGCGGATAAAGCGTCCCTTTTCCTCGCTCTCCTTGCTTTCGTCCCTCTTTGCGCTCACCGTAAGATATCCCTCGTTCAGCTCGACGGAAATATCGTTTTTGTCAAAGCCGGGCATATCCGTTTCTATGATAACGCTGCCGTCCTTTTCGCGGATATCGGTTTTGGGCGAAAATCTCTCCATGCTCCAGAAAGGGCGGAAAAACTCGTCAAAATCATTGTCCGTCAAATTTGCTCTGTTGTCTCTGTTATTCAAATAATACTTCATAATTTCAATCTCCTTTTATTCGTATTGGCAATCTAATAAATCGTTTGTTAGCACTCTCATGTCTTAATTGCTAATTTAATTATAGCCCTTTAAAAATTCCTGTCAAGCGTTTTAAAGCGCTTTTTGTAAATATTTTTCCCTGTTTGAAAATTATTACTACAGTTGGGTATAAAAAATCTATATTAATTATTTTAAAAAGCAGTCGGATTTCCCGCTTGCTTCAAAAGCGTGAAAACGTGTTAAAAAAATACAAGCGTCTCAGAAATATTTCAGCACGTCTTGGTCAATACGCAGCAATCTGCACACTGCCACGGCGTCCTTAGGGACACCCTTTGTTTTGTCGTCCACCCGAACAAGACCGTAATCCATATATTGCGCGATGAGTTCCGTTCCGTCGGCGCCGGATTCGATTTCCCTGTCAAGGCTTTTAAGGTCGGCGCCGGACAAGCCCTTCACCTGATAAAGCGCTTTGGCGTCGGCTGAAACGCCGTCAAAGTGGGTTGTGAGAATAAAAATTCCGTTCATTTCGTTAAGAGCGCGCTCCACCGCGCGAAAAATGCGGCTGCCCTCCTCGAAATTGGTGCCGCCCGCAAATTCGTCCATAAGGCACAACCCGAACATGCCCTTTTTCAATCTCTCCATAACGGAATTCAGCTTTACTATTTCGCCGCCGAATGTGGACAGCCCTCTGTCCACCGACTGCATATTTTCGTTTACTATCTCCACAAAGTCGAAAAGGGGCACACGGGCTTCCCTTGCATAGACAAAGTATCCCAACTGTGCCAGAAGCACATTGAGCGCTATAGTCTTCAAGGCGACGCTTTTGCCTCCCATATTTGCTCCCGTGATAAGCGTCACTCCCCTATTCGCCTCTATGGATACGGGAGTGAAATCCGAGCCTCTGAGCCGAAGCTTTTCCTCGATTTCGGGGTTGGTCATTTGTATGAGTTTAAGTTCGTCGCCGCCGACAATCGGCTTAATCGCATCGGAGGCGTAAGCGAGCCTTGCTTTTGCCAGCATAAGGTCAAGTCTGCCCGCAAGCTCGCTGTTGAAGGCAAAATCCTCCGCAAAGGGTCTGAGCAGCGCAGACAGACGCTCCCTCGCCTCCTCCTGCGCCGCGTCCTCTTTCGCAGCGGCGTTCAGATGTCTCTGTCGGGCGGCGGCAAGCTCCGCTTCGTTTTTCGCGCGCGCCAAAGCGGCATTTGCCGTCTCCTTTTCTCTCCTTGCGGCAAGCAGCTTTTCCGAAAGAGCGTCGTCAACGAAAAAGCCCTCTCCCTTGTCCGCCTCGAGCAGCTCAAACGCTTTTTCGGTTTTTCGGAAAGCCACTGCCTTGAGCCCGTATTTTTCGGAAAGCGTTTCGGCTATCCCCGACGCCTGTCTTGTAAGACGCAGAATGGCTTTTAGCTCGAAAAG
>URVX01000130.1 GCA_900551395.1 uncultured Subdoligranulum sp.
TTTCCTTTGACGTCAAGATAGCTTATGCCGCTCAATAGCTCCGATAAATGCATTTAGGTCAAACCTCGCTTAAATAAAAAATCCATACTGTCGTGTATGGATTATTTTATTATTCCGCGTCTCGCATTATGTTAAGCGGGCTTCAAATTTTTGTAATTGATTATCTGCTGAAAAATCATCTTGGCATAAGGCGCGGCGACCGTCGAGCCGTAATGCGCTCCGGTAGGCTCGTCTACCAGCATAAGCGCCAGATACTGAGGATTGTCGGCGGGGAAAAAGCCCACAAAGGAGGATACGTATTTTCCCACGGCAATATGGCCGTTTTCGTATTTCTGCGCAGTGCCTGTTTTGCCTCCAACCTTGAAGCCCTCTATGTAAGCCTGCTTTCCGCTTCCGTTTGTCACGACGTTTTCCAGCAGCCCTGCCAGCTCGCGGCTGACCTTTTCGCTAATTGCCCGCTGTCTTACGGTAGGATAAAATTTCTTTACCAGCTCGCCTTCCTGAGTTCTGATTTCCTTTACAAGATAAGGCTGCATCAAAAGACCGCCGTTTACAGCCGCTGACGTCGCCATAGCGAGCTGAAGAGGCGTCACCGCAATAGTTTGCCCGAAAGAAATTCGCGCCAGATCTCCGTTGGTTACAGCGCTCTGAGCCACCAGCAAACCCGCCTGCTCGCCGGCAAAATCTATACCCGAAACCGTTCCGTAGCCGAATGCCGAAAGATATTTGTACATCGTTTCCTTGCCGAGAGACAGTCCGATATCCGTAAAGATAGGGTTGCAGCTGTTGTTGAGCGCATCGCCCAGATTCTGATTGCAATGCTTTGAGGACGTGTGCGTGGTCCAGCACTTTACTTTCGAGCCGTCCACAATTCTGAAATTGGCGTTGTTGGGAAACACGTAAGACGCGGAATGCGCTTTGGGATTGCCGCGAGAATATTCCTCCAGCATAGCAGCCGCCGTCAGCACCTTGAACGTAGAACCCGGCTCGTAAACGTCTGTTATCAGCATGTTTTTGGTGCTTGACATCAGCTCGCTTATATTGTCGCGCGGCAGATTGTTCAGGTCGACGCTGGGCTTGGAGGACATGGCAAGCACCTCTCCCGTCTGAGGATTTACAACTATACATCTGGCTCCCTTGGGAGAGTGCCCCTGCATGACAAGATCCAGTACGTTTTCGACAACGCGCTGAATTCTGAAATCTATCGTCGTCACGACGTTGAGTCCCGAAACGGGAGGAGTGTAATAAGCACTTTCGCCTTCAAGCTCCTTCCCCACAAGGTCGCTCGGCGTAAGGATAGCCCCGTCAACGCCTCTCAAATATTTGTCGTAATACGCCTCCAGACCGCTCTGCCCCGTGTTGTCCGAAGAAACAAAACCCAGCACCTGAGAAAGAAAATCGCCGTAAACATACTCGCGCGAGGTATCTGCGGCAAGATAAACACCTTCGAGATTGTAGCTTCTTATAAGATTTGCTTCGTCTACGGTTATTTTGCGCTTGATAGTGTTTTCCGAAATTTTCGCAGTCACCTTTTCATAAACCTGCTCATAGGAGAGCTTGAGCGCCTGAGAAAGCAGCTCTGCCACCAAAGAATGATTGCTGACGCTGTTTGGTCTGACATAAACGGTGTAGCTGGTTCCGCTGGACGCAAGAACAATCCCGTTGGTGTCCGTTATGTCCCCTCTGTCCGCCGTTATCGGCAAATCGCGCGTCCATTGCTCCAAGGCTCTGGTCTGAAGCTTTTTTCCCCAAACTATTTGTATATAGCCCAAACGCAAAAAAATGACAAAAAAAATAAAGGCTATCGCAATAAACATTGCAAACAGCCTTTTTTTTGTTGAGAAATACGTGTTCCGCACCTTTTTTCAGCCTCCGAAAATATTTGACAACCATTCGCAGAAGTTGTTGAACCAATTGGAGGGCACATCATAATTCGCGGACGGTCTCATCGGGAGCGGCTCGTAATACATCGTGTTGGCTTCAGAGGCTTCCTCCAGCCCTAACTGACTGCCTGCGATGTTTTTAATCTCTTCATCGGTGTACATATTGTTGATTTCGGAATTGAGCGCTTCAAGCTCGGCAAGCTGGGATTCCACTCCCGCCTGCAATGCGGCGACCTCGCCCATCACGTTGCTCAAAGCTACAGCCGTCAACGAAATGGTAAGTACGAGAACCAACACAACAGCAATATACGAAACTATAACTATTTTTTCTTTAGCGGAAAGCTTCGCGTTGGTTTTCGTACTTGTGCGGGGAACCGTATTATATTCCCTGCTGAAGTATTTGCTCAAATCGATTTCTTTATTTTGCTTCAGTGTCTCAAAGGACGGCATAAGATCCGGATTTGAAAAATCCTCTTCCGTAGCGTCTGCGGTTGTCTGCGCCGCAGCCGTTTCGTCGCCGAACAGCTTGGATGCTATATCGGTGTTGGAAAAATACGAAGGCTCTTCAAACGAGCTTCCGCCGGAAAAATCGTATCCCTCTCTTGCCAGAGTGCTGTCGTTGAACGACAGTCTCTCCTTGCTTTCGTTTTCAATATTATCGACCGTGATTTCACGTCTGCTTGTTGTCAACATTATATTCCTCCTCGGGGAACAATATTCCCCTTCACACTCTTTCCGCAGCTCTCAGCTTTGCGCTTGCTGCTCTGGGATTGTCGGCAATTTCGCGCTCGTCCGGCGAAATAGGTTTAGTAAGTATTTTTATTTCTCTCCTCTTTCCGCAGACACATACGGGAGCGTTTTTGTCGCACACGCAGTCCGCTTCGAGATATTTAAAGACCTGCTTGACGATTCTGTCCTCAAGCGAATGAAACGTAAGCACCGCTATTCTCCCGCCGGGAGTCAAAGACAATGCAAGCTCGGTCAAAGCCTCGTCCAGACCGTCCAACTCGCCGTTGACCGCAATTCGCAGCGCCTGATAGGTTCTCTTGGCGGGATGACCGCCTTTCTTCCTGACTGCGTAGGGAATTGACGCATCGATAATTTCATTGAGCTGCCCCGTAGTTTTCAAAGGCTGTTTTGACCTGAAAGCAACGATATTTTTCGCTATTTTCGCGGCAAATTTTTCCTCTCCGAAATCTCTTATTATTTCAAAAATCTTTCTTTCGTCGTAGTTGTTTAAGATTTCTTCCGCCGTCAAGCTCTGACTTCTGTCCATTCGCATGTCCAGCGCCGCTTCACTGCTCATGTACGAAAAGCCTCTCGATTTTTCGTCAATCTGATGACTTGAAATGCCTAAATCAATCAAAATACCGTCGGGTTTCAGGTTTTTTGCCTTGAGTATCTGCGCAGCGTTTTTGAAATCGCTTTTTATCAGCTCTGCGTTGTCAAACCGCTCGAACCGTCTCGAACAAAAGGCTATGGCGTCTTCGTCCTTATCGAAAGCAATCAATTTTCCCGTTCCCGAAAGCTTTTCGAGTATCAGAGAGCTGTGTCCGCCTCCGCCCGCAGTGCAATCGACATAAATGCCGCCCTGCCTGACGTTAAGCAATTCGATACATTTTTCCGGCAGAATCGGTTTGTGATAAGCTCCTGTATCAAACGCCATATTTCGTACCGATTTCCGCGAGCTCCTCGTCGAAATTTTCTATCGCGCTGTAAGAGTCCCACTTTTCCTCGCTCCAGATTTCGATTTTGGAGCCGGCGCCGTTTATCACTATGTTCTTGTCGATTTTTGCAAAGTCTTTCAGATTGTTGGGCAAAATAAATCTGCCCTGCTCGTCCGGTACCACCTCGCTTGCCA
>URVX01000131.1 GCA_900551395.1 uncultured Subdoligranulum sp.
ATATCAAGACTTTTGTTTTTTGTAAACAATTAAAAGCGTCTAATTAACAAATTTCGTAAATAATTGCATTTAATTTTATAAAAAATTCTTTTTTTTGGGTTTTTGTGAAAAAACACAATCGACTTAAAAATGTTGGGCAAAACGGCGGCAGGGGGCGTCGAAAAAGAGCCTTCAAAAGCATTTTTCATAGAAAATAAAAATTTACTGCAACCCGTGTTCAAAGAATATTTTTAATCATAATTCAGATATGTTGGTCAACCAATAGTTGGCGTGCCAACTACAAAATTTTCGCTGATTTCATTTTACTGACAATGTTGGCATTACCAATTTGTGATGTGTTCTGTGAGATTAGTAGAGGCGGCTTATGCAAGAATTATCGAATTAATTAAAGAACGATAAATCACCGTAAATGCTTTTGCAAATTTAAGCGTTGTTGCCCGTCCTGTCGCTGTTACTATAACGGGAAGCGCCGCCGTCAAGCTTTCAACTATTTACGTTTTATGTGACGGACTGAAAATCACTCTGCAGGCATTTTTCCGTTCTCCGTTGTTTGACCTTGAAAACATAACCGATTAGCCAACAAAAAACGATCTTGCACACTCGGCAAGGTCGTTTTTTTAATTGATAAAGTCTTTTACAAAAAAGAGTAGCTCGAAACTTAACAATAGCAAAAGGCGTGGCTTGCATGCCACGACTTCGCTTGTGTTAAAGCGGCGGCTTTGCCGAAATTCCCTATGGGACTAAGGTGAGCCGCTGATATTCCAAAAATCTTTCGGCGATTAAGGCTTGCTTTGGTTTTTTTTGCCGTTTTCCCCGTTTTCGGAGCTTTCCTCCTGCGCTGTTTCCGTAAGCGTCTGCATAATGGCAGGTATCTGAGCCGCGCCTACAACCTCGGAAATGGCGGGCAGCTCTACGGTCTGTTCCGCCTGCTTTTCTTCCGTCGCGGAGGTCACTGAGGCGGTGTTCTCGGCGGGGGAGGGATTGGGCTGTTCCTTGCCTTCCGCATCTTTGTTGCCGGCGCTTGCCGTCTGGGGCTTGGGTCTTGTCGCCCAGCCCGTATAGAATACGGCGGCAAGTATCAGTGCGCCCCCGACAATGGTCGTCCATTTGAAGCTTTCCATGCCGAATATCATGCTGAACATCGCGCCGAAAGCCGACTCTGAGCTTAGGATAAGCGTCACCTTTGTAGGATTCATGACTGTCTGTGCTTTTGTCTGAACCAGATAGGCGTACAGGGAGCAAAGCAATGTTATTCCCGTTATGCTCAGACCGAAGCCTAGCGAAAACACTCCGTTTTCCGTAAAGGGCGCCCATTTCAGCTCGGAGAAAGGCGTTTTGGGCAGGTCGAAGATGAGATAATAAGCAAGGAAAAGCACGCTCCCTACCGCAAACATGGCGAATGTCAAGGAAATGCTATCCATTTTTTCCAGCGTTTTGGTCATGGCGAGCACGTGGAAAGAAAACAGTATTGCGGACAAAAGCGCCATAAGCTCTCCTACGCCGAAGGACAGCTGCATGCCGTCCTCGCCGCCCATACATATTATCAGTACGCCGATTATCGAAACGCCCGCGCAGATATAAACCGTCAGCGGGGTTTTGTATCTGCGGAAGAAAATAGCGCAAAGAATAGGGACGATTACCACGTTTGTCGCGGTGAAAAACGCCGCGTTGGAGGGATTGGTGTACTCCTGACACATCACGTTGAGAAGAAAGCCTGCGAAAAGGAGAATTCCGCAGACAAGACTCATAAGAATATTTTCTTTTCTTATTTTGATTTTTTTGTTGAAAATGGCGGCAATCAAAATCGCGCTCACTCCGAATCTGAACAGACAAATCAGGCTGGAGGGCGCGTTGGACTGCTGCGCCCAGGGTATGAACACGAAGCCCATACCCCAGAACACGGCGATTGTTATTACGAGAATTGTGTAGAAAATTTCGGTATTAAGTTTTTTGTTCAGCATAAAAATAACCTTTATTGTTATTTTTATTCGTCTATTGATTTGCTTTTAAAGCCGGTGAGGACAAATATACCCACGACGGGTCATTATCTTTTTACTCGTCTGTTTTTGCTGCGTCTGACTGCGAAAATCACGATGCCTACAATGACCAAAGCGGCGACAACACCGATTATAATCCACAATGTTGTTAAATCTGTGTTGCTTGAAACAACTCTTTCCCACATGGCTACCACAACGTCGTTGCGCGCCCCGAAATCTTTCATAACGCCGAGATTTTCGGTGATTTCGGGATATCTTCTGGCGTCTGCAAAAAATTCGTCGACGTCGTATTCGGCTTCGGCAAGCAATGCGAGAGCAGCCTGGTTGCTTTGCAGCACCGTTTTGTCTACGGCGGAGGTATAGCCGATTTCAAGCATATTGCTCATGGCAATTTCCGGCTCGTTGAGAAAAGCTATGAAATAGTTGGCTGCTTCCTTATTTTTTGCGTTTTTGGGAACAACCCAGCCGTCAAACCATACGTTGCCGCCTACATCGGGCACGAAATAGTCCAGTCTTGGCGCGGAGGAGGTTGCTTCGGCTTCTTCTATGGCATAAAGCGCGTCGCCGCTCCAGGCAAGGTCCACGAGTCCTTTTTCGGATATCATTTCCTGCTTCCCGAAGTCGACCTCATAACCCTTGAGCACGGTTTTTTGTCTGGTAAGCAGCTGCTCGACCGCAGCGAGCATGGCGTCGTCGTTGGTGTTCATAAGCTCCTGCACGGACTTGTTTTTGTGCGCGTCGGGCAGCATGTCGTACTCCTTGAGATACATGACCGCCGCGCAGTAGGAGTCGCGGATACTGTCTTTCATGAAAATTTTGCCGTTGAGAGCCTCATTTCCGTTTTCGTTCCACAGCAATCCCCAGCCCTTGTCTAGGTCTGCCTGAGTCACGACGTCGGCGTTGTAAAGGATGCCCAGTGTGCCCCACATGTAGGGTACGAAATATTCAGTGATGTCCACGGTTTCTCCGCCGTTGGTGGTGAAAGTGCCGAACACGCTTCTGACAACCTCGTAGATACTTTCGTTTACGTTGGACATGGTGGAAACCTTTGATTTGTCGATTTTTTCCAGCAGGTCGTTTTGCAGCAGCTTTTCAATGGCATATTCGCTGGGGGCTATGACGTCCACGACGGCGTCTCCGTTCATCACCTTAGCAAGCATGGTTTCGTTGGTGTCGAAGGTGGAATAATTGACTTTTATCGTTTTGCCCGTCTTTGCTTTGTAATATTCATTGAAATCGTTCTGCAAATCGCGTTGGCTGTAAATGTAGTCGTCCCAGTTGTAAACGGTTATTTCCTCGTCGTATTTTCCGCCGCATGCGGCAAACAGGGCAAGGGAGGCTGCAAGCATGAGACATGCCAGCAGCAGAGAGATGAGCTTTGCGGTTTTTTTCATTTTTGTACAACTCCTTTTTTAGCTTGTTTTTTCAGGTTTATTATCAGCAGCGTGCTGAGCACGACCACGAAGATAATCGAGAAAATGGCGAACCAGAAAGGCTCCATGCCTTTTACGCGCGCGTTGGAATATATAAAAGTGGAAAGCGTCTCTATACCCGTTTCCGTCCCTTTGTTGAATTGGGTTATTATAAAGTCGTCCATAGACAACGTGAAGCTCATTACAAAGCCCGACACTATCGCCGGCATAA
>URVX01000132.1 GCA_900551395.1 uncultured Subdoligranulum sp.
CGCCCACGTTGGGTATGTCGCGGGTGATTTCTTCGGGGCCCAGCTTGGTGTCGCGCGTCTCGGTTTCATGCTCCTCGATGTGAATGGAGGTGAACACGTCCTCCTTGACGAGATTTTCGCTTATCAGAATAGCGTCCTCGTAGTTGTAGCCCTCCCAGGACATAAAGCCTATGAGTATATTGCGTCCCAGCGAAAGCTCGCCCGCGCTGGTGGAAGGACCGTCGGCGATGATGTCGCCCGCGCTTACCACCTGACCTACGTTGACTATGGGGCGTTGATTTATGCACGTGCCCTGATTGCTGCGCACGAATTTTTTGAGCGGATAGGAGTGAACCAGACCGTGCGTGTCTCTGACCTCTATTTTGTCTGCGGAAACGCGGCTGACAACGCCGTCCTCCTTGGAGATGACCATGACGCCGCTGTCGTAAGCGATGCGGTGTTCGATACCCGTAGCGACTATGGGCGCTTCGGGCTTGAGCAAGGGAACTGCCTGACGCTGCATGTTTGAACCCATGAGCGCGCGGTTGGTGTCGTCGTTTTCAAGGAAGGGAATAAGGCTTGTCGCAACGGAGACCAGCTGCTTGGGGCTTACGTCCATGTAGTCGACCATATCGCTGCGGAACTCCTTTATGTCCTCGCGATAACGGCAGGTGACGCGCTCCTTGACAAACCAGCCGTTTTCGTCCAGCAGCTCGTTTGCCTGCGCCACGATAAAGCCGTCCTCTTTGTCCGCCGTGAGATATTCTATTTCGTCGGTAACCACCTTGCGTTCCTTGTCGACGCGGCGGTAAGGGCTTTCCACAAAGCCGTATTCGTTTATGCGCGCGAAAGCGGCAAGAGAGGTGATGAGTCCTATGTTCTGTCCTTCAGGCGTTTCTATAGGGCACATTCTGCCGTAGTGCGAATAGTGAACGTCTCGGACGTCAAAGGTCGCGCGCTCTCTGTTGAGACCGCCGGGTCCCAGAGCGGAAAGCTTGCGCTTGTGAGTCAGTTCTGCAATCGGATTTGACTGATCCATAAACTGGGACAGCTGCGAGGAGCCGAAAAACTCCTTTATCGCGCTGCTGACGGGGCGCACGTTTATCAGGCTCTGAGGCGTTGCCTTGTCGATTTCCTGAATAGCCATGCGCTCGCGTATGACGCGCTCTAAGCGGGCGATACCAATGCGGAACTGGTTCTGTAGCAGCTCGCCCACGCTTCTCACGCGGCGGTTGCCCAAGTGGTCGATGTTGTCCACCTGTCCCACTCCGTGCTTTAGGTTGAGGTTGTAGGAAACGGTCGCCACTATGTCCTCGCGGGTGATGTGGCGGGGTATCAGGCCGTCGCGGGATTTGGAAATGAGCTCCACCGTCTCGTCTACGGGCAGGTTCTGGGCAAGTATGTCCTTGAGCACAGTAAGGTTTACCGGCTCGTTTATGCCCAGCGCCTTGAAGTCGTAAGACGCAAACGCCCCGTTCACCAAGGTCAGATAATATTTGATGTCTACGGTGTTGTTGCCGATAACCTTGACCTTCTGACCGTTGCTTTCTATATAGACTACGTTTACGCCGCTGTTCTGAATGGCATAAGCCGTTTCGGGAGTGATTTCGTCTCCCGCTTTTCCAAGCTCGACGGTTTTTCTCCCGTCAACGGTGTCCACGTCTACGGAGAGATTTTCCGCAAGCGTATACGTGACGTAGCGCGTGCTGTGGTCGCGGTAGCCCATAATTCTGTTTGCGAGCGAAAGCTTTTTGTTGAACTTGTAACGACCGACCTTTGCCAGGTCATAACGCTTGGCGTCGAACAGCAGGTCGGTAAGCTGTTTTTTTATTGACTCCTCGGTAGGAATTTCGCCGGGGCGCAGACGCTTGTAAAGCTCAAGCAAGCCCTCCCGCTCGTTTTTGCTCGTATCCTTTTCGCAGGTGCGCAAAATGGTTTCGTCGTTGTCGAACAGAGCGGCGATTTCGTCGTCGCTCGAAATACCTATGGCTCTCAAAAGCACGGTGGCGGGCAGCTTGCGGTTTCTGTCCACGTGCACGTAAAGAATATTGTTGTTGGCGTCGTGCACGAATTCCAGCCACGCGCCGCGGTTAGGTATGACGGTGGTGTCGTACTTGCGTTTTCCGCTCTTGTCCAGCTCGCTCGCGGCATAGACTCCGGGCGACCTGACCAGCTGGCTGACCACGACGCGCTCGGCTCCGTTTATTATGAAGCTGCCGTTGTCCGTCATCAGAGGGAAGTCCCCCATAAAGACCTCCTGGTCTATGATTTCGCCGGTGTCGTTTCTTATCAGCCTGACCTTGATTTTGAGCGGAGCGGCGTAGGTTGCGTCCCGTTCACGGCACTCGTTTTCGCTGTATTTGCTCTTGAAATCCAGCGCGTGCTCCAAAAACTGCAGCTCGAATCTCCCCGAATAATCCACGATGGGCGAAAAGTCGTCGAAAACCTCGCGTATCCCCTCGCGCACAAAAGCATCGTAGGAATTTTTCTGCACCTCTATCAGGTTGGGCAGGTCGAGCACTTCCTTGATTCTGGAAAAGGTTTTGCGTTCCGTGTTGCCGAATCTTTGAGTCCGAATATTCCGCATTTATGCACCTCTGAAAAAAATTTTAGAAATTTCAGTAAATATGTTGCATTGAGCCCCGTCTTGGTGTAAAATATATTTAGACACCACGACGTCCCCTCCCAAAAAATTTTGCGCGGCGTTGCAGCGTATCTGCAGCAAGGGCAAAATTGGGCATATTACTGCATTAAGTCATTTTACTTAAACCAAAGTCAATAGTCAAGTCATTTTTTCGAATTTTTTTCAAAAAAATATAAATATAAATTTTTTCATTTTTGAACGCTTTCCAAAAGGCGTTTTTTATTTGCCCCTTTCCTTTTCCGCAACGCCTTTTTTGATTGAAAAAAATTCCGGAAAATGTTAAAATTCTTGTTACAGCGAAAATGCCTTGCCGCATATTATGTTGACGACGACAGGCAGCTTTCGCGCGGAGACCTTATTTATGAGATTGGATAAATTTCTGAAAGTCAGCAGAATTTTAAAGCGTCGCACCGTAGCCAACGAAGCGTGCACGGGCGGCAAGGTAAGCGTAAACGGCAGAACTGCAAAGCCGGGCGCGCAGCTCAAAACGGGTGACACGGTCAGCATTTCCTTTGCCGGCTTCGACCTGACCTTTGTCGTCAAGGAGCTTCGCGAAAGCGTCAGAAAGGAGGACGCCGCCAAGATGTACGAAATCATAGGAGAAACGGAAAAATGAGAAGCGCCGTTATCGTAGCGGCGGGAAAAGGCTCGAGGTTTTGCGGAGACAAAATCTTTCGGGATTTATGCGGCGTACCCGTAGTAGTCCGAGCCGCGCTGCCCTTTCTCAAGCTGTGCGAGGAGGTTGTCGTAGTTGTGGACGCAAGCCGCTTAGAGCAAGCCAAAGAGCTTTTTGCCTTCGCCCCCGCCGTAAAAACCGTATCCGGCGGTCAAAGCAGGCGTCAGGCTGTGGAAAACGGACTGCGCGCGCTGTCGGCAACAACCGGCGTAGTCGCCATGCACGCCGCCGCGCGCCCCTTTCTCCCCGCGAC
Organism: uncultured Subdoligranulum sp.; assembly: GCA_900551395.1. GTDB lineage: Bacteria > Bacillota > Clostridia > Christensenellales > CAG-314 > CAG-314. Next base: position 3,553 of record URVX01000132.1, read on the forward strand.
GTATGAAGAATACTGCGAACTGGAAGAACTGATGGACGTCTATTATGACGAGGGTATGACGATTCTGTCCGAAAACGACAAGGTGT
>URVX01000133.1 GCA_900551395.1 uncultured Subdoligranulum sp.
GAAGCCCTCCTCCGCTTTGGTCTCGACTACGACGGGCTTTGCGCCGCAGATTTTTATCAGTTCGGGATAAGTCAGCCAATAAGGGCTGATTATTATGACCTCGTCGCCCTCCTGACACACCGTCTGCAAGGCATTGAAAAGGCTCTGCTTGGCGCCGGTGCTTATCACTATCTGCTCGGGCTGGTAGTCAAGACCGTTGTCGCGCTTAAGCTTCGCGCACACAGACTTTTTGAGGGGCGTTATTCCGCTTGCCGGCGTATACTTGGTGAGTCCCTTGTCCAGCGCGTCCTTGGCGGCGTTGACAATAAACTCCGGCGTATTGAAATCCGGCTCGCCCGCGGCAAAGCTGACGATGTCCACTCCGTTTTCCTTGAGCTTGTTGGCTTTCGCCGTGATAGCCAGCGTCAAAGAAGGCGAAACATTTTTGGCACGATTGGTTATATTAAGCATTTTTATGTCCTCCAAAGGCTTAATCCTTGTGTTTTGTTCTTTGTTTTCAATCTCCCTTTTCCAGCTTGGCGGTCTGGTCGGCAAGTCTCAATGCCTCTATCATCTGACCGATGTCGCCGTTCATAAAGCTGTCGAGGGAGTAAAGCGTAAGGTTTATTCTGTGGTCGGTTACCCTGCCCTGCGGAAAGTTGTAGGTGCGTATCCTCTCGCTCCTGTCGCCCGTGCCCACCTGCGTTTTCCGCGCGTCGGCATACTCCTTGTCCGCCTGCGAGCGATAAAAATCGTACAATTTGCTTTTGAGCGTTTTCATCGCCTTTTCCCGGTTTTTTATCTGGCTGCGCTCGTCCTGACAGCAAACCACGATGCCTGTGGGTATATGCGTCATGCGGATTGCGCTTTCAGTTTTGTTTACGTGCTGACCTCCGGCCCCGCCGCTCCTATAAGTGTCTATTTTCAAGTCCTTTTCGTTTATGTCTATTTCGACGTCCTCCATTTCGGGCAGCACCGCAACTGTGATTGTGGAGGTGTGTATCCTCCCCTGAGACTCCGTCTCCGGCACGCGCTGCACTCTGTGGACTCCGCTCTCGAACTTGAATTTGCTGTACGCTCCCGCGCCCACCACGATAAAGGACGCTTCCTTGAGTCCGCCCAGCTCCATTTCGTTGCTGTCCAGCTCCTCGATTTTAAAGCGCTGCTTTTCGGCGTACATGCTGTACATGCGTTTTATCTGCGCGGCAAACAGCGCCGCTTCGTCGCCGCCGGCGCCCGCTCTTATTTCCACGATGACGTTCTTTTCGTCGTTGGGGTCAACGGGCAGCAGCAGAACTTTCAGCTTCTGCTCCAGCTCGTCTCTTTTTTCCTTGAGAGACGAAATTTCCTCGTGCAAAAGCTCCGCCATTTCCCTGTCCTTTTCCGTTTCAAGCGCGGCAAAAGACAAGGACAAATTGTCGTCCGTATGCTTCCAGTCTCTGTAAGCCTCGACAATTTCTTCCAATCCGCTATGTTACTTGACCAGCTTTTTCCACGCGGAATTGTCCGCGATTATCTCCGGTCGGGAAATCTCGGCGGTTAAAAATTCGTATCTCTCCTCTATTTTTTTCAGCTTGTCAAACATCGGATTCATTTTGTCCGTCCGTAAATTTTATTTTTTCTGCGCTAAAATCATGCGCTCCACGTTGTCGTAATCCTTTTTCACGTGAACATTGAAATTTTCGCGCAGCAATCCCGCCACCAGCTCCGCCTGGTCGTAACCCACTTCGAGATAAAGTCTGCCGCCGTTTTTGACGAAACGCGGCGCTTCCTTTGCGATTATGCGATAAAAATCCAATCCGTCCGCTCCGCCGTCAAGCGCGAGGCGAGGCTCGTGCTCTTTTACGTTTGCGTCAAGAGTATCGATTTCTTCCGTCCTGATATAGGGAGGGTTGCACACAATCATGTCGAATTCGCCGCTTATGCCTTTGAACATATCCGACTTGACAAAGCGCGCCTTTGCTTTCAATCTTTTGGCGTTTCTCTTTGCAACGGCAAGCGCCTTTTCCGAAACGTCGGCAAGCGTAGCCTCCGCCCCCGTCTTTTTTGCTATCGTAAGTCCCACGCAGCCGCTGCCGCAGCAAAGGTCAAGCACTTTGTCGCCTTTCTCGACGACGTTTAAGGCCTGCTCGGTCAGAAGCTCCGTCTCGGGGCGTGGTATAAGCACGTCCTGATTCACCTCGAGCTCGTATTCGAAAAATTGAGCTGTGCCGAGAACGTACTGCAGAGGCTTGCCCGAAGCAACCTGCTCCAGCATTCTTTCCGCTTTCAGACACGCGCTCGGGATTTGACAGCTCGGGACGCTTGGTCTTCAATATCGAGCACAAAATCCAGTCGAAATCGGACTGCAAGCCCTTTTCCTCGACGTAATCGCGCTTTTGCGCCCGAAACTCCGCCACCGGCACGGGCTGCGGAAAGCTTACCGTTTCTTTCGTCGGGTCGGCGTCAAGCTCTCTCACTGCGTTGAACGCGGCGATTGCCACCTCGCACATCGCGTCGTCAGGCTCTTTGGTTGTAAGACGCTGCATCTGCTTGCCCAGCCATTTGAAAGGCACGAAAAGAAAGAAATCCGTTTTTGCAAGCAGCATGAGAAATTCGTAAGAAACTGCGGCAGTAAGCGGCAGCATAAGCAGCTTTATGCCGGCGCGCACAAACACGTTTTCAAAAAACAGTTGGAAATTGCATGCCTTGGCGACAATACCCGCCACCATCATCAGTATGACGGAAATGATAATAACAAAGACCACGAAGCTTGTTCCGCAGCGGTCGTGATGCTTGCTGGAGCTTTGCACGTTTTCCACGGTAAGCTCCTTTTCCGCCTCGAAGCAGTTTATCGTCTTGTGCTCGGCGCCGTGATACATAAAGACGCGCCGCACGTCCTTGACGGACGCGCAGAACACAAAATAGCCGAGCATAATAACCACCTTGACCGCGTTGTCGATAAGCAGCGTCCCCATGTCCGACAGCTCGACGCTAAAAATCTTTTCGATTAGCTTCGGAACGAGGCTGGGCAGAAAAATAAAAAGCGCCACAGCCAAAACCAGCCCAAGCAGCAGCGACACCGCCATAGCCGTCTTGAAGCCCTTTTGATTGGCGTCCGCTTCCTCCTCTCCCGCAATCTCGGCGGATTTGTAAAGCGTTTTCGTGCCTACGACAAGAGAGGCGACCAAATTGACGACGCCCCTGACAAACGGAATTTTTCCCGTTTTGGATTTTTTATTGAGACGAGCGGTTTCAAGACGTATTTTGCCCGATTCGTCCCGCACCGCAAGCGCCACAGAGGTTTCTCCGCGCATCATAACGCCCTCGATGACAGCCTGTCCGCCGATTTTTGTTTTTGCCATAATTTCCTTTTGTTTAAGAGTATATCAAAGCGCCGCGTTTAAATCAACTAAAAGGGAGCGGCGGCAAGTATTTTTTTCTTTGTACAACAAAAGAGCACAGAAAAAATTCTGTGCTCCTCAAACAAGTCACAAATTTCAGATTCCGTATCTTTTCTTGAATTTGTCCACGCGTCCGCCTGCGTCCACCAGCTTTTGTTTTCCGGTGAAGTAAGGGTGGCACTTGTTGCAAATTTCGACCTTGATAACATTATCCTTCTTTGTAGAGCCGGTCTTAAAGGTTTCGCCGCAGGCGCAAACAACCGTAACCTCAT
>URVX01000134.1 GCA_900551395.1 uncultured Subdoligranulum sp.
TGTTCGCAAAGCGAAACGCCGATTCTTGCGCCCTCTACGTTTACGGCATAATCAATAAAGCCTTCTGTGTCGTCTTTAGCAGTCTCCGTAGCGTCGAAATCCTCTTTCGTGACATAAATCAGGCACAATTTACCGTCGTAATACCGTCTAATTCTGCTTAAAACCCTTCCCAAAAGCCTTGTCCGCTCAAAACGGCAGGAAGCGTAAAGCTTGTCATACAGATCCGCTATATCAATATCCTTTTTAGCAAGCGCTTCCGCAACACGAAACACTGCGGGAGTGGTATTGCTGTGAGAAAAATTGCCCGTATCGGTGCTAAGACCGATATAAAGCAATTCTGCGATTTGTTTGTCGATTTCGATTTCCGACGCGTTTAACAGCAAAAATATCAGCTCGCAAGTGCTGGAACAATCCACAACGTAATTGTATCTGCAAAACGATATGTGAGAATAATGATGGTCTATGCAAAGCGTATTTTTTTGCTTGAGAAAAAACTCCGACAAATCTCCCAGCCTGCCGCTGTCCCCGCAGTCGAGAGCAACGTACAAATCGTATTTGTCACTCGGGCGAAGCGAAAAAAATTTGTCCAAGCCCAACGACGAATATTTGTAGCCTACTTCGGTATCGCAAAACGCTGAAACCCTTTTTCCGAGCTTTTCCAGTGCAAATTTCAATGCGAGCGTGCTTCCCAGCGCGTCGCCGTCCGGTCTGGAATGCGTAAACAAAGCAATGCTGTCGGCATTTCTCAACACGTCCGCGATTTTTTCGATGGCGTCATTCTTTTTCATTCTTGTCGCCCTCGAGCGAGTCCAGCATCTTTTCGATTTTCTGACTGTATTCCATGCTGTCGTCAGACAGGAAAACTATCTGCGGAACTGATTTTATTCTCATTTCCTTAAACAGGCATTGCCTGACGAAGCCCTCTGCGTGTTTCAACGCCTGAAAAGTTCTGTCCGCCTTTACCTTGTCCGCCGAGAAAATGCTGACATAAACTTTTGCGTAAGTCAGCTCCTTGTCCGTGTCAACCTTGATGATTGAAAACATTTCGGTTAAGCCCGGATCCTTAACCTTTTTGGTCAGAATTTCATATATATTCCGCTTAAGCTCCGAATTGACCTTGTCCACTCTTGCATTCGCCATTTAACTCTCCTCAATCGACAATCTGTTCCATCTTGTACGCTTCGAAAACGTCGTCAACCTTGATGTCGTTGTAATTCTGTATGGACACGCCGCACTCAAAGCCTGCAACGACTTCCTTTACGTCGTCCTTGAAGCGCCTGAGCGCAAGTATCTCGCCGTCGTGAACAATGACGTTGTCGCGATAAATCCTGACCTTAGAGTCGCGCGTGATTTTTCCGCTGGTGACGTAGCAGCCTGCAACCGTACCCACGCCGGTAATTTTGAATACGTTTCTGACGGAAACCTGCCCGAGAATATCCTCCTTGAATTTTGGAGCCAGCATACCCTTCATGGCTTTGGTTATGTCGTCAACCGCGTCGTAAATAATGCGATAAAGCCTTATATCCACGCCCTCGGACTCCGCAGTCGCTTTGGCGTTAGCATCCGGTCTTACATTGAAGCCGATAATAATCGCATTGCTCGCGCGTGCAAGCATAACGTCGTTTTCGTTGATTGCGCCTACACCGCCGTGTATCGGCGAAACCTTGACTTCTTCGTTAGAGATTTTGGCAAGCGACACCTTGAGCGCTTCAAGGCTGCCCTGCACATCCGTTTTGATAATAATATTGAGAGTTTTAAGCTGCCCTTCGTTTATTTTGTTGAAAAGGTCTCCAAGTGTTACATTGGACGCCGCCTTCATGTTCGACAGCTTTTCGTTGCTCTTTCTTTCGTCGGCAACGCTCTTTATCATTTTTTCGGTGCCGGCGTGCATTATATCGCCTGCGGCGGGCACATCGTCGAAACCGAGCACTTCAACGGGAATGGAAGGTCCGGCGCTCTTGACTCTTCTGCCCTTGTCGTCGAACATTGCGCGTATTTTACCGACGACCATACCGGCAATAACCGAATCCCCTATGCTCAGCGTGCCGTTTTTTATCAGAACGGTAGCCACAGGACCGCGCCCCTTGTCGAGCTTTGCTTCGATTATGGTTCCCACTGCCTGTTTTTCGGGATTAGCTTTAAGCTCTTTTATCTCGGTCACAAGCAAAACAGCTTCCAGCAGGTCTTTTATGCCCGCGCCAGTTTTTGCGGAAACAGGCACCATTATAGTGTCACCGCCCCAATCTTCAGCCAAAAGCTCGTATTCGCTCAGCTGCTGCTTGACTCTGTCTATGTTTGCCGCAGGCTTGTCGACCTTGTTTATGGCGACAATTATCGAAACCTCCGCCGCCTTGGCATGGTTTATCGCTTCTACCGTCTGCGGCATGACGCCGTCGTCCGCCGCGACCACGATGATAGCCACGTCGGTTACTTTTGCTCCGCGCGCTCTCATGGCGGTAAACGCCTCGTGTCCCGGAGTGTCTATGAAAGTAATAGTTTCGTTGTTTACCGATACGGTATAAGCGCCTATATGCTGCGTTATGCCGCCCGCTTCGCCTGACGTCACGTTGGTATGCCTTATTGCGTCAAGAAGCGAGGTTTTTCCGTGATCGACGTGTCCCATAACGGTGACTATGGGAGGGCGTTTTGTGTTGTCCTCCAGACCGTCGCTCTCCGTTTCGAAGCCCGAAAGCAAAATTTCCTCCGCAGTCTTTTCCTCCTGCAGCTCTAAGGTTACATTGAAGTTGCTGGCAATATATTCGGCATATTCGAATTCGACCGTGTCGTTGATTGTTTTTATTATGCCTTCCTTGAAAAGCTGCTTGATAATCTGCGCGACAGGCACGCCGATTTTTTCGCTCAAAACCTTTATCGGTATGTCCTTCGTGTTGACTACCGCGTGGTCGATGACCTTGATAATCGGCTCGAATTTGACCTCCTGCTTTTTAGGTCTCGCGCGGCGGGAAAGCATTCTCTCGTCGTCCTCGTCGAGACCGGGAGTGTAGGTGCGCATAAGAAGCTGCTTTTTGCTGGCGGTGTTTCTCTTGTCATCCGATTTTTCCGGCGTTTTGTTTTTGTTGCCGAAATTCTTGCCCGCAGGTCCCGAAACGGGAGGAAACGGAGCAAAACCCATTCTCGGACCGCGCGGAAGAGACGGAGCCGAAGGTCTGCCACCCCCGCCTGCATTTACGCCGCCGCGCCCCGCCGCGCCGTAAGAAGGTCTGGTTCCCTGTCCGCCGCTTTGCTGTCCCGTTCTCTGATTTTTGTCGCCGAAGCGCTTGGAGGTGTCGCTGCTTCTGGGCGGCCTGTTTATGGCGTTCAATTTTTGCTTGTCGAAATCAGTCAGGAACTTTCTGACTCTGACATTGCCCTTTTCGTCCGTATAAGTTTTTTGATTTACTTTTTCGGGCGAAGGCTGAGACTTCGCTTCTTCCTTTTCGGTCTTTTGCGGAGCAACGCCAGCCGCAGATCTGACTTCGGCAACCCGTTGCTCTGTAGAAGCAGGCTCCGGTTTGACAGCTTCGGA
>URVX01000135.1 GCA_900551395.1 uncultured Subdoligranulum sp.
ATTTACTTAAAAAATATTCGCAATAAAAAACGGACCGTACAGGTCCGTATCGAAGCTCAGATTACATTTAGATTTTCTTCGTTCTTCAAAAAATCCGGCACTTCCTCTTCCGCGCTTTCTTCCGCCGTAAAGCTCATGTCTCTGTTGGAATTGTAGAAATCGTTTACATCCGTAGCATTGCTCAAGGTTGTTATCCTTTCGAGCAGCTTGTCATAGTTGGGCAGTTCGTCGATGCCGGACAGATTGAATCTTTTCAGAAATTCGTCTGTCGTGCCGAAAAGCAACGGTTTTCCTATGGCGTCTTTTCTGCCTACGATTTTTATCATGGACAGCTTGGACAGATTCTGTACGGCATACGTGCAGTCTACTCCTCTGATATCCTCTACTTCCAACCTCGTTATCGGCTGCTTGTACGCTATTATCGCCAGAGTTTCGAGCATGGCTTTCGTCAGCTCCTTTTCTCTGATTGGATTGAGCACCTGCGAAACCTGCTCGACATAGGCGGGATTTGAAGAAAACTGAAGCTTGCCGTGAAAAACCAATAGGTTTATTCCGCATTCACCCGAATACTTTTGTTTCAGCTCCTCTATTGCCTGATCCATTTCTTTTTTTGTGACGCCGAGCTTTTCTCTTACGTCGTCAACGGCAATTTCCTTGCCTGCAACAAAGATTATTGATTCGAGATAATTAGATACTTTCGTCATACTCTATAATTATTTCTCCCGTGTTTTCCTTGTTTCTTACTATTTTTATATCTCCAAACGCGTCCGGCTGCTCGGTTTTGATAAACTGAAGCTTCATAAGCTCCAGCAACGCCGAAAACGTAACCACAACCTCGTTTGCGGAGACGTCCTCGTCAAACAGCGAAAAGAAATACGCTTCATCCTTTTCCATAAGCAAGTCTCTGATAAACAGCATTTTGCCTTTTACGGAAAAGGTTTCTTTTTTTATCTGGCGCGGATTGTTTGAATCGAGCTTCCTCAGCTCCACCTTGTGCAGTATTCCTGCAAAAGCGTTAAGAAGATTTTCAAGCGACAAATCCTTGACCGTAAAACGCACGTCGCCCGCTTCCTTTGACGGCTCCTTGTAAAGGCGATCCACGTTTTCAAGCTCCTTAAGCTCCATTGAGGCTTCCTTAAAAAGCTTTGCATACTCCTCGAGACGTCTGATAAGCAGCTGCTCGGAGGTTTCCGACGCGTCGTCCTCCAATCCCGGCATAACAGGCAGAAGCGAGTGGGATTTTATTTCCAAAAGAGTTGCGGCTATTTCCATATATTCGCTCGCCTTGTCAACATCGAGAGTGTTAAGCTGCGTCATATAAGCCAAAAACTGCGAAGTGACCTCCGAAAGGAAAATATCCTTAATTTCAATTTTGGCTTCTTTTACAAGATGAAGCAGCAAATCCAACGGTCCGTTAAAATTGGCGAGATTTAAAGACAGCTCTCCCGTCCTTGCTGAAATTTCCTGCGAAACCTGTTCTGTCATAAATTCCCTCCGTCACAACGGCAAATACAGCCCCAAAAGCCCCCAAAGCCACTTAAGCGCCGAGGTAATCCACCTTCCGACATACGAAATGTAAAGAGTTATCGGAGAGACGTCCACTCCGAAAAATCTTTCGGAAACAAAGCCCAAAAGAATAAGTCCCATTAAAATGGTCCAGCTGTAACGGCGCATAAAGCGCAGAAAGCCGTTTTCTCTTTTGCTGAACGCTTCTATAACCCTGAAGCCGTCCAGAGGGAACAAGGGCAAAATATTGAACAACGCGAAATTTATGTTCAGCAAAACGCTGTAGCCAAACGTATAATAAAGAAAATATTTCAGATAATATACGAAATTCGCCGAGCTGCCGGTAAACAGCCAGTTGCCCATAAGCGCAAGAAAAAAGCTGCAAACAAACGCAACGATAAGATTGGTTATCACTCCCGAAAGAGCAACGTCCAGCATTCCCTTTCGATAATTCTTGAAATTGCGCGGGTCTACGGGCACCGGCTTTGCCCAACCGAAGCCAACAAGCAACATCATGACAAGACCTATCGGGTCAAAATGTCTCATAGGGTTTATGCTAAGTCTGCCGTACATGGCGGCAGTCAAATCTCCGTTGATTTTGGCAGCCAACGCGTGAGACATTTCGTGAAGAGACAGCGCCAAAACAAGCGCTATCGCAAAGGCGAATACAAAGATTATCCCTACCGCGACGTCTCCTCCGGCGCTCTGCGCCGCGTCTATTGCTCCGTAAATAATCATAATAATAAATTATACACCAATTGGCGCCGATATACAAGCGCATAAAATAAAGAGAGGCGTTAAACCTCCCTTTATTTTTTCATTTTTGCTTTTACCACTGTCCGAGAATGTCTCTGACCGTATCGAAAAAGCTTTGTTTTTCTATATCCTCCAACGCTACTATATCGGTTTTGGCAAGCACGCTTCCGTCAGGAGCGACAATCAAAGCGTAACCCACTGCGTCTCCTTTTTTGACAGGCGCCTTTACGTCGTGAAGATCAATCACAAGCTCGCCTTTGGTTTCGCCCTTTTTGCCGAACAAAGCCAACTGCTCGGCAGGAGCGATTTTGAGAGTTTCTTTAACGCCGCTTTTGATTTGTATTTCTTCAAGTCCGTCTTTAGCCAGCATAACCTTGCTTTCATAGTTTCCGAAGCCGTAATTGAGCAAATCGGATACTTCCTTGAACCTTGTTTGACTGTCCGGCGCGCCCACTACAACCGCTATCAGTCTGGTTTCTCCTCTTTTGGCGGTTGCGCAGAGACAATGCTTGGCTTCGTTTGTATAGCCGGTTTTGCCTCCATCGCATCCCTGATAAAATCTAATCAGTCTGTTGGTGTTTGTAAGTCCTGTAACTCTTCCGCCCGGATGAACGAAATCCTCCATCCAAATTTTGGAATATTCAAAATAATTGCTTTCCGTGCTTATCAGCGTTCTCATCATCGTTGCAACGTCCCTGGCGCAGGAATACTGATTTGTCGCGGGCAGACCGGTACAGTTTACGAAATTGGTATCCTTGAGCCCGAGCTCTCCCGCTCTTTTGTTCATGGAATCCACAAAATTTTCCACGCTGCCGCTTATATGCTCCGCAACGGCAACGCAGCTGTCATTTGCGCTCGCTACGATAATCGTCTTAATCAGATTCTTGAGCTTGTGCACGCTTCCCGCGTCCAGAAACGCCTGAGAGCCGCCCATATCTGCGGCGCGCTGCGAAATCGTCACGTCATCCTCCAGCGAAGCTTTGCCGGACGCTATGCTTTCGTATGTTCTCAGCAATGTCATGATTTTCACCATGCTCGCAATCGGACGTCTTTGAGAGGCGTTAAGCTCGTGAATGACGGTTCCGCTGGCAAAATCCATGAGCAGCGACGAGGAATTTATTCCTTTCACTACGTCAGCGCTGACCGTGCCGACATCGCTGCCTCCGCCGAGACCGACAACAACGCAGGCAAGAATCGCAAAACAGCAAACAGTAATAAA
>URVX01000136.1 GCA_900551395.1 uncultured Subdoligranulum sp.
ACGAAAGAGAGCAGGAGCAGGATCAGGCTAAGGACCAGCCCTCCGAAAAGGAGGAGCAGGAGCAGCCCGGCGAGGAGCCGAAAGGAGACGAAGGCGAAGGAAACGACGGCGACGGCATGGGCGGAAAATATGAAGATACTAACAAGGTAATAGACGGAGACCAGTATTACGGCGACAGGTATGAGGAATATCTCGCGCTGGCAAAGGAAATTCTGGAAAACGGCGGAGAACTGCCCGATGAATTAAGGGAGTTTATAGAGTCTTACTACGAAACAATAGAATAAAATTCATTGCTTCTTAATTTTTTTGAATTTATATTCGAAACGGGGAGCGGAAAACGCTCCCCGTTTTTGAAAACAATCCGAGCTGAGATTGCGAATTGTCGCTAAGGCTTTGATAATAAAACGGATACGGTGACAATATGAATTTATTGGTTCCTATAGGCTTGCTGGGCTTGATCGGACTGCTGGTATTGTTGATAATTTATATCCTCAAGCCCAATTATCAGCAAAAATTTGTTTCAAGCACTTATATATGGAAATTGAGCTTAAAGTACAGAAAGAAAAAAATTCCCATAAACAAATTAAGAAATCTGCTCATTTTGCTGTGCCAGGTGCTTATCTGCGTGGCTGCGGCGTTGATTTTGTCCAAGCCGGCAGTCTTGGCGGAGACCGACGCGGGACAAAACGAAAAGATAATAATAGTCGACGCCTCCGCCAACATGCTTGCCTCCTGCGAATCGTCAAACGACACTCGATTTGACAGAGCCGTTGTCAAAGCGCGGGAAATATCGGATGAAACGCTTAAAGACAAAGGAACGGTCACAGTTATTCTTGCGGGACAAAAGGCGTCATACGTTGTCAGGCGCGCGGGAGCGGCGGAGCTTTCCGACGTGGTTGAATTAATTGAAGGCATGGAGTGCTCTTTGTGCGAGGGAGACGTGGAGGGAGCTATGGCGCTTGCCGAAGAAACGCTGCGCTTCAACGCGGATTCCGAAATAATTCTCTTGACAGGCACCGCCTATTTAAACGATGCCAAAAACGTCAGGATTGTGGACGTATCAGACGAATTCGAGTGGAACGTCGCAGTGCTTAACGCTGCCGCAAAGCTGGAGGACAATTTTTACACCTTTGAAATCGACGTCGCGTGCTACGGTCTGGACAAGGCGTTTGAGGTTTTCTGCGAGGTCGGCAACGTAAACGGCAAGGGCGAGAAAACAATTCTTCCCGTTCAGACGGTGAACGGCATTGACGGCGTGACCACAAAGCTTGTTTATACTGCCGCCGCACGAAATCTCGGAGAAAACGTTTTGCCGGTTGTTCTGTCCGAATCCGAGAGAATATATTCTTTCGACGAGGTTTACATACATATCGACGAAAGAGATTCGCTTTTGCTGGACAACGAGTTTTTTATTTACGGCGGAGCAAGACCTACGGTTAAGATACAGTATTGCAGCGCCGCCTCCAACGTGTTTTTCGGCGGCGTGTTGAGGACGCTCAAGGAAAAAATGAGCGGTCGCTGGAACATAGAAATAACTGAGGTCAAGGGCAAGGACGCTCCCGCGACCGAAGGCTTTGACATGTATATCTTCGAGCACGCCAAGCCCAAAAGCCTGCCAGAGGACGGAATAATTTTTGTGGTCAATCCCGATACCTCCGCCGACGCCGGTTTTTCCATAGTCAGAAAAAACGTGAATGTCTCTGACTACGACGGCGACGGCGCCTCGCTTGCGATAGGTGACGCCGAGCACCCTCTGGTTCGGTATATGGATGTGGAGGGAATAAAGGTAACTCAATATTCGCAGGTGGACGAAGCAAGCCTGGAAAGATACGACGTGCTGATGTATTACGAAGGAAATCCCGTTTTCTTTGCAAGAAACGAGGCGGATTCCAAAATTGCGGTTATGACCTTCAGCCTCAACATGTCTACTCTCGCTCTCAGCGTGTATTATCCGATTATGATTTTCAATCTCTTTCATTATTATTTGCCGGCAACCGTCTCTGAGGACATTTGCGACGTTTACGACACGATAGAGGTCAACGCGAGGGGCAGAGATTTGAGCGTGACGGGGCCGGACGGCTCGGAGCTGCTTTTCGGAGAGCTTCCGTCGCAGTTCCGCGTTGAAAGCTTCGGAACCTATACGCTCAGGCAACAGCTCATATCGGGCGAAATCGTAGAGGAAAAGCTTTATGCCAAGGTTACGGCGTCTCAGAGCGACATCACGAGAGAGGCTGTGCTTACCGTTCCGTTTGCCAAGTCGGAAGGCATAGAGATAATAAGGGATTTGTTGATATGGTTTGCGGCGGCTATTGTCGCGCTTATGTTTTTGGAGTGGGCGCTGCACTCGCTGGAAGGACTGTGAGGAGGCTGCAATGTTTAATTTTGAAATAAATTTTTCCTCCGCTTGGCTTTTGCTGCTTATTGTGCCGGCAGTTGTTCTTACGCTCCTGCCATACTTTTAGCTGTCCAAAAGGTTGAGAAAAAACAGAAACAGAATATCCTCCGTCGTGCTGCATCTGACCGCTCTGATTTTGTGTATTTTCGTGCTGTCCGGCATGACCTTCAGCTACGAGGTGCACAATTCGGAAAACGAGCTGCTGCTTGTAGTGGACGCCTCTTTCAGCACGAGCGAGGAAAAGCAGGCAAAGGACGATTTTGTACGCAGCGTAATAGAAATGACCAATCCGGACGTTTACAGTCTGGGAATAGTAACCTTCGGCTTGCAGCCGGTGTGCGCCGTTCCGTTGACGGACGATTTGAGAAACGCCTACAGCCTTTACGAAAGCTCCGCAAAACCGGACACCACCGCAACGGATATTTCGGCGGCGCTGCTTTTCGCCAGAGATATGCTTAATCATCCCGAGTCTGCCAAGATAGTGCTTTTGAGCGACGGCGTGGAAACGGACGGCTCGGCGGCTTCCGTAGTCAGGTCAATAACCTCCGCCGGCACGCGCATAGACAGCGTGCTTTGCGGCTCCTTGACCGGCAAGGATGAGGTTCAGGCGATTTCCGTGCAATTTCCCGACAGCAATATATTAAAAGGAGAGCAGTTCGACCTTACTCTTTCCGTAGCAAGCTCGCGTAAGGGAGACACTCCCGTGACCGTCACGCTGTTCGACAACGACGACGAGTGTCGGAGCCTTTCTTTTTCATTAAAGGAGGGAGTGTCCGACATAGTTATTCCGCACGTGCTTACGGAAGAGGGACTGCACACCCTGCGCTTTAAGGTAAACCCGGACTTAGATACGATTTCAGAAAACAACGAGCTGTATTCGTATATGTACCTGAATGTTTTCGACAAGGTGCTCGTTGTGGAGAGCAGCGAGGGCTCGTCAGACAAAATCCGCGAGCTGCTCGTTGACTTTGACGTGACTGCAATTTGTCCCGACGACGCCCATTTCCCCAAGACGCTGGACGAGCTGCTGCAGTATGACGAAATAATACTCAACAACATAGC
>URVX01000137.1 GCA_900551395.1 uncultured Subdoligranulum sp.
CATCCATGCTGAAATATCTCATAGCGGCAGAAAGCCTGTGCGACGATGAAAACGGCGTAAGTCTGACTGCGCTTGCATTGAAAACGGGAGTAACCAAGGTCAGCGCGTATCGTGCGGTTGACAGGCTGGAAACGGGCGGCTACATGGTTCGCGACGGCAAAAAGAAAATTTTTCTCACCCGAAAGGGTATCGAAAGCCTGCGCACGTATATGCGGGAGGTTTATGTCTTGAGAGACGTTTTCATGAAAATTTGCAAGCTACCCCGCAACGCGGCGTATCACGAAGCGCTCAAGGCTGTCGGGGCGCTAAGCGGCAAGAGCTTAGAGGCTCTGACCGATTTTTTCGAGCAAAACGTCATAAAAACCGCAGGATAACTGTTTGGAAAAAACGCGCCTAACAATGGCGCGTTTTGTTTTGCCTGAAAAACCGCAGGTCTCATTTCGGAGAGGAGAGAATAAAATATTACATTGAAAACGCGCGGGAAGTGACGATATGAAATTTTATAAATATCAGGCGTTGTCAAACGATTTTGTGATTGCGGACAACGTCGAAAAGGAAGAAAATCTTTCCGGTATTGCGCGACTTTTTTGCGACCGTAAAAAAGGCATAGGCGCAGACGGGTTGATTTTAGGCAGCCCGGATTTCAAAAGCATGCGGATTTTCAACTCGGACGGCAGCGAAGCAAAGATGTGCGGCAACGGAGTCAGATGCTTCGCGCTGCATGTTTTGAGAAGCACGGGTATGTTTCCCGCTTCTGTTATGACCGCTGCGGGAGAAATAGAGCTTAGGCTTGAGCGCAGGCAGCCTTTTTGCTGCGCGGCAAATCTCGGCAAGCCCGTTTTTTCGGAGTATGACGTCGCGGACAACCACGGGAAAAAAATCCTCGCGGCGACAGTAAACACGGGAACTCCTCACGTCGTGATGTTTGACTGTGAGGCGTTGGTCGCCGAAAGCGTTTGGGAGAGGCTTAAAGAAAGCTGCAACGTAGATTGCGTAAGGCTGAAGGCAAAAAACGAAATGAAAATCGTCACATTCGAGCGGGGCGCGGGACGCACGGCGGCATGCGGAACGGGCGCGGCGGCGGCGTTTGTCGCTGCGAAATGGTTTGGTTTGGCTGACGGGCGGTGCGTCGTAAATTCCGACGGCGGCAGCACGGACGTGTTTGAAAAGGACGGGGACGTCTGGATTTCGGGCGAAGCGCATTTTGTTTATGACGGAAATTTTAGATTGGGAAATGATTGAGGAGGAGTTATGGAAAAGGGGATTTATACCGCATTGGTTACGCCTTTTTGCAAAAACGGCGAGGTTGACCTCGACAGGCTGGAGCAGTTGATTTCGCGTCAGCTTGACGGCGGAGTCAAGGGAATAGTTTTGCTGGGAACGACGGGCGAAGCGCCGACGCTTTCTCAAACGGAAAGAGACTCGGTCGTCGAGCGCGCCGTAGCAAAATTCAAGGGAAAAACTAAGATAGTCGTTGGCTGCGGCTCCTTCGACACGCGTCAAGCGGCTTTTCTTGCCGCAAGATACTCCGATATGGGTGCGGATTTGCTTTTGTCCGTCACGCCTTATTACAACAAGCCCGACGAGGAAGGGATGTACGCGCACTTTGCGGCGGTTGCGGACTGCGCGTCCGCGCCCGTGCTGGTTTACAACGTGCCGTCGCGCACGGGCAGCTGCGTTTCCTTCGGGACGTTGAAAAGACTCAAAAAGCACGGCAACGTGGCGGGTATCAAGGAGGCAAGCGGCAGCATAGGATTTTTGTCCCGCGTCATGACGCTTGCCGACAACGATTTTGCCGTTTTGTGCGGCAACGACGACATAATTTTGCCCGCGCTTTCGCTGGGCGCTTGCGGCGCAATCAGCGTGTGGAGCAATCTTCAGCCCGAAATCGTAACGCGGCTTGCTCAGGCCTTTTGGCAGGGCGACGCGCAATACGCCCGTCGGATACAGCTTTCTCACCTTCCGCTTGTCGACGCTCTGTTTGCCGACACAAATCCGCTTCCCGTAAAGGCGGCGTTGAAGCACATCGGGCTTGACGCGGGAGACTGCCGCCTTCCTTTGAAAAGCATGCGCGCCGAAAACGAAAAAAGGCTTTTCGATTTGCTTGACAAGGAGAGAGAATTATGAAAATCGCGGTGCTTGGCGCGGGCGTCATGGGCAGGCTGGTCGAAAGGGCAGCCGAAGAAGCGGGACATAAGGTCGTGGGCGTTGTCGAGCCGCTTGACGGACAAACGCTTGAAATGCTTTTCGAGACGCCGGACGCGGTGATAGATTTTTCTCATCCCGACAACACCGACGCGCTGTGCGGCTTTTGCGGCGCGCGCGGGTTGCCTGCCGTCATAGGGTGCACAGGGCAGGACGACGCGCAAAAACAACGGATTGCAAAGCTCGCCGAACGCTGCGGAGTGGTTATGTCCGCAAATTTTTCCTGCGGCATAAACGCTTTGCTCGGTCTGGTTTTTCAGGCGGCGAAAATGCTGGGCGGGGGCTTCGACGCGGAGCTTGTGGAAACGCATCACAGGCGCAAAGCCGACGCGCCCAGCGGCACCGCACTGATGCTAATCGAAGCGTTGAAAAAAGGTCTGGTTTGCGGGGAGAGAGAGCTTGTGTTCGACAGACGGAACAGAGGCAAAAGGACTGAGGGCGAAATAGGGATAAGCACGGTGCGCGGGGGAGACGTGTGCGGAAAGCACGAAATCATATTTTTGGGCGACGGGGAAACGATTTCGCTTACGCACACGGCGTCGGACAGAAGCGTATTCGCGCGGGGCGCGTTGAAAGCGGCGCAATGGCTGTGCGTGAGCGGAAAAAAGGGGCTTTTTTCCATGACCGATGTGATAAAGGGGGATTGTTATGCGGGTAGATATGACGTCGAGTGAGTTGGCGGAGTTTATTTCAAGCGCGCCCAAAAGCACGCCGTCAGTGTTTTTTCTCAAATTGAAGCAGTTGGAATTTCCCCGCTGCGACGTGTTCGGAGCAGGCAGCTGCATTGTATTCGGGGACTTTGACGGCATAAGAAAAATTCTGGACGACAATCCCGAAGCCATCGTCGGAGAACGCCACTTCTGCTTTGCGCGGGGCAGCGGAGTGCCTTTGTCCGGGGCGGAAAGCTTCGACGCAAGGATAGAGCCGGGCGCGATTGTGCGGGACAGGGTGAAAATAGGCAAAAAAGCAGTAATAATGATGGGCGCGGTGGTCAATATAGGCGCGGAAATAGGCGAAAAGACAATGATTGACATGAACGCCGTTGTAGGCGCCCGCGCGCAAATAGGCAAAAACTGCCACATCGGCGCGGGAGCGGTGGTAGCGGGGGTGATTGAGCCTCCCTCCGCCACACCCGTCGTTGTGGGCGACAACGTGACGGTAGGCGCAAACGCCGTTCTGCTCGAGGGCGTGCGTGTCGGCGACGGGGCGGTGGTCGCGCCGGGAGCGGTGGT
>URVX01000138.1 GCA_900551395.1 uncultured Subdoligranulum sp.
CGGGCATGAGCATTTCTATCGCGCTTCTGTCGGCAGGAATAGGAACAATCATCTTTTATTTCCTCACGAAGAAAAAGGTTCCTGTATTTCTGGGCTCGAGCTTTGCTTTCTTGCCGGGACTTTGCGCTATAGTCGTAGGCGACATCGGTTCGTCGGAATGGAACCAATCTATGGCGTGCGTCATGATAGCCCTGATATGCGCGGGGCTCGTGTATGTTATACTGTCGTTTATTATCAAATTCGTGGGCGTTGAAAAAATCAAAAAGCTTTTCCCCCCTATCGTCGTAGGTCCGGTAGTCATACTCGTCGGTATGATTCTGGCGCCCAAAATGTTCTGGAACAATATTTTCGGCAACTATCTCGAAATAGGCTTTTACGGCGGCGGCGAGGGCTGGAAGCAATGGACGGCGGCAATCGTAACGGCGCTTACTATTATAGGCTTCAACGCTTATTCCAAGCCCAAAAGCTTTCTTAAGGTCATACCTATTTTGCTCGGCTTTATCGTCGGATACATTTACTCCGCATGTATCGGTCTTGTTTCCTTCAGCGGAAAGTTTTCGGGCGACATTGTTATTTTCCAGCAGGCGGGAGAAATCTGGGGCTTCTGGGGAAAAGAAGGCTTGGGCAACATTGACGGAAGCCAGCTCGTTTCCGCCATACTCATGCTGGTGCCTCTTGCAATAGTCACTTTTATGGAGCATCTCGGCGACATCAACGCCAACAGCACCGTATGCGGTCAGGACTTCATGAAGGATCCCGGACTTCTCAGGACGGTTTTGGGTGACGGCGTAGCCACCATCGCAAGCGCGCTGCTGGGCGGTCCCGCAAACACAACCTACGGAGAAAACACCGCGGTGCTTGCAATTACAAAAAATTACAATCCCCGCAACATTTTCTGGGCGGCGTGCATGGCAATCGTTGCCGGACTTTTCGTTCCTTTCGGAGAGTTTATCGCTACAATCCCCAGCGCGGTCATTGGTGGAGCTTCCATAGTTCTGTTCGGCATGATAAGCGCAAGCGGTCTGAGGGCTTTGGTAGACGCAAAGGTCGATTTTTCCGATTCCAAAAATATGATAGTCGTTTCCACCACGCTTGCAATCGGTCTCGGACTCGGAGCCATGAGCTTGGCAGGCGATATCACCGGCGAGAGCGGTCTTAAAATCATGATAGGAATGGTGGAGCTTTCTCCTCTTGCCATAGCTACGGTGGTTGCCATAGTGCTCAATCTCATCATCCCCAACAACAAAGAAGACAAGTCCGAAGATTCCATCATCACTCTTACTTCCAGCGGCGCCGTAGACATTTCTCAGGAATTGTCGACGGAAAAAAATTGCGGGACATCTGAAAACGAGCAGGACGTCAACGAAAACGAATTGCCCGAAATCGAAAAAACGGAATAAAGCTTGCGCTTTTACAACGGCAGCATATTTTTTCTGCGTAAGAAAATTAAATTTTATCATAATACCCTATACTCTCTTTTCTATTCCGCACTTGCGGTCTCAGAGAGTCATGTTAAATCGGACAAAACGGGCAGACCTAAGTCTGCCCGTTTTTCAATTTAATCAAGAAAATTGCGAGCGGTAGATTTCCGCGTAAAAACCGTTTTCAGCCAAAAGCTCCTCGTGTCTGCCCCTTTCCACGACATCGCCGTTTTTTACAACCAAAATAAGGTCGGCGTCAACTATAGTCGACAGTCTGTGTGCAATCACAAAGCACGTGCGCCCCTCCATGAGCTTAAGCATGGCGTCATGAATCTTAAGCTCCGTCCGAGTGTCCACATTGCTGGTAGCTTCGTCCAGAATAAGCATTCTTGCATCGGACAGCATCGCGCGCGCGATTGTCATAAGCTGCTTCTGTCCCTTAGACAAATTGAAGCCGCCGTCCTCCACGACGGAAAAATATCCGTCGGGCAGAGACTCGATATAATCGGCTACGTTTGCTGCCTCCGCGACGCGCTTTACGTCGTCAAGATTAGCGCCGGGTCTGCCGTAAGCTATGTTTTCGAAAATCGTCCCGTCAAACAGCCAGGTATCCTGAAGCACCATAGTAAAAGCGCCGCGCAGGCTTTCTCTAGTATATGTAGAGATATCCTTGCCGTCTATATAGATTTCTCCGCTTTGCGGGTCGTAAAAACGCATAAGCAGGTTTACAAGCGTGGTTTTTCCCGCGCCGGTCGGTCCTACGACAGCAACAGTCTGTCCGTGCTCGGCCTTGAAGGAAAGCTTTTTTAAAACGGGCGCTCCTTCGAGATAACCGAAATTAACCTGTCTGAATTCCACGTCGCCCGAAACATTTGTAAGCTCGGTCGCGTCGGGCGCGTCGGCAGGTTCGGTTTTCTGGTCGAGCAGGTTGAAGATACGCTCGGCAGCGGCAACAGCCGATTGAAGCTCGGTTATTATATTGGCAAATTCGTTGATGGGACCTGCGAACTTGCGCGAATACATAATCATGGAACCGATGTCTCCCACCGCCACTCTGCCCGCCATATACAAAAGCGCGCCCGCCGAGCTTATCAGCACCATTGACAGATTGTTAATGAAATTTACCGTCGGTCCCACGCTGCAGCTGTGATAATCGGCATAATAATACGCGTCCGACGCGTCCGTGTTTTTTTCGGCAAAATGCTCAGAAATCTTTTCTTCTCTGCCGTAAGCTCTTATCGTTTTTACTCCGGAAAGCATTTCCTCCGCATAGCCGTTGAGTCCCGCAAGCTTTCCAGACCTTGCACGGAAATAAGGCTGAAGCGACTTGGTTTTCTTCACGGTAAAAATCACGGAAACGGGAATAGTCACCACAAAGACGCAAAGCAGCAGCGGCGAAATGACAAGCATGCTTATGAACGAGCCGACGACTGTAATCACACCGGTGGAAATCTGGATTATATCGTTGGAAAGCGACGCGTTCACCGTGTCGATGTCGTAGGAAATTCTGTTTATCAGGTCGCCCGCCTGAAGTCTGTCAAAATAGCCGACAGGCAAACTCATCAGCTTGTTGAACACTTCACGGCGCATTTGTCTGACAATTTTCTGGCTTAATTTTATCATAACTACGCTCAAAAGGTAGGAAAAAGCCGCTGACACAATGTAAAAAGCCGCCATGAGACCGCAATAGAAAAATACGCTGTCAAAGTCCACCACGCCTGTCGGGGTGTCTATGGCGTTTATCGCGCAGCCGGAAAGATACGGTCCCAAAAGAGCAAGGAGATTGCTTGCGATTGTCAGAAAAAACGCCAGGGCAACCAACAGCTTGTGCCGCAGAAAATACTTTCCCATACGAAGCAAAACGGCGCTTTTTCTTTTTTTCGGATTTGCCGTGTTGTTATTCATCGACGAAGCCTCCCTGAGAACGCAAAATTTCGTTGTAAAGCGGGCAAGAGCTTCTCAGCGTCTCGTCGCTGCCCAGACCCGCCACTCTG
>URVX01000139.1 GCA_900551395.1 uncultured Subdoligranulum sp.
TGCCGTCGTTTTGAGGCGTCACTCCGATATTGGCGGCAAGTATCGCCTTTTCCACTTTGGACAGCATTCCCTTGTCCCACAGCGTAATTACAAGCTGTCTGGGCTCTGGAGAGGATATGTTGGACATCTGGTGCACCGGAGTGCTCGTGCCGTAATAATCAACGTAAATCTTTTCAAGAAGCTTGGGATTGGCACGTCCGGGTCTCACGAGAGCGTACTCCGACTTCATAAATTCAACGGCTTTGGAAATTCCCTCGTCAAGCTCGAGAAAAAGCTGTTCTATAGCAGGGTGTTGATAAACCATAATTCAAATCTCCTCTTATCTGAAAAAATAGCGTAAAAGCGGCAATCAATCGATCACCGTACCGACGTCTTTGCCCTCTACGGCGTTTATGATGCCGTCGGGCTTTCTGCCGTCGAAAACGAGTATGGGAATTTTGTTTTCCTTACACATGGAAATCGCGGTTGTGTCCATAGCCTTAAGCTCCTGCTTGATGACTTCCATATAAGATATTCTATCATATTTTTTGGCGTTTTGCACCAATTTGGGGTCAAAATCATAAATCCCGTCTATATTCTTGGCGCATAGCAAAATTTCGGCATGAATTTCAGCCGCACGAAGAGCTGCCGTTGTATCGGTTGAAAAATACGGATTGCCGGTGCCGCAGCCGAATATGACCACTCTGCCCTTTTCGAGGTGACGCAGAGCCTTGCGCAGGATATAAGGCTCGGCAACTCTGGTAATGGTAAGCGCCGTCTGCACGCGGGTAGGCACACCCTTCTGCTCCAGAGCGTCCTGCAATGCAAGGGCGTTTATCGCAGTGGCAAGCATACCCATGTGGTCTGCCGTAGACCTGTCCATATTGGTTCCCTGTCTGCCTCTCCAGAAATTTCCGCCGCCGATGACTACTCCGATTTCCACGCCCGAAGCGTTGAGCGCTTTTATCTGATTGACCAGATTGGCAATGCTTAAGTCGCTCAAGCCGAAGCCGGACTCGCCCGCCAATGCTTCTCCGCTGATTTTTATTAAAATTCTTTTATATCCGGGCATTTAAAAACCTCCGATTTGCAAAAGTGGGAACATAAAATAAAATGCTCCCACTGCAAAAAATGATTTTTGAAATTATTTCTTTACGCTTTCAAGCTGTTCCTGAATTTCCTGCGCAAAGTTGTCCTGTCTCTTTTCCAGCCCTTCGCCCATTTCATAACGGACAAATCTTCTGACCGTAATCTTTTCGCCTATAGCGGCAACTGCCTCGTTTATCAGCGTTGTGACGGTTTTGGAGTTGTCCTTGACGTAATCCTGTTCGAGCAGGCACACTTCCTTGTAATATTTGTTTATTCTGCCCTCGACCATCTTTTCGATAACTGCGGCGGGCTTGGGATTTGGCTCGTTCTTTGCCTGCGCCAGGAGAATCTCTCTTTCTTCCGCAAGCTTTGCGGGGTCAACGTCCTCTTTTCTTACGTAAAGCGGCTTAGCGGCGGCTATCTGCATGCACAGATTGTGAACCAGCTCGACAAACTGCTCGCTTCTTGCCACAAAGTCGGTTTCGCAGTTCACCTCGATGAGAACGCCGATTTTTCCTCCCATGTGAATATAGCTGTCGACAATGCCTTCTGCCGCAATTCTGTCCGCCTTTTTGGATGCGGTTGCCATTCCTTTTTCTCTGAGATACTTTATTGCCTCGTCTATGTTTCCGTTTGTTTCGACAAGCGCTTTTTTGCAGTCCATCATGCCTACGCCCGTCTTCTGACGAAGAGCCATGACGTCCGCGTTACTGAAATTTGCCATAGTTAAAACTCCTTTATTCCGCTTTCGCTACGGTTTCGGCTTCGACCTTTTCCTCAGCGTCCTGTGCTACGAAAGCCTTTTCGTCCTGCTTTTTGAGCTCCTCGATTTTGGCTTCCTCTATTTTGTTTTCATCGTATTTTCTTTTCTTGGGCTTGGATTCGGCTTTAGCCTTTTCTTCCGCCAAAGCCTCAGCCTCGAGAGTCGCCGCTTCGGCAAGCACTTCCTCGGTGTTTATGGACAGCACGACGCCTTCTTTTGCTTCGATAACCGCATTGGCTATGATTGCCGCCATGATTTTGACCGCTCCGATAGCGTCGTCGTTGCCGGGTATAACCACGTCCACCTCGTCGGGATCGCAGTTAGTATCAACCGTTGCAACGATTGGAATACCCATTTTGTGAGCCTCCGCCACCGCAATGGCTTCCTTTTTGGGGTCGACGACGAACATGCAGCCGGGCATGGTCTTCATATCCTTTATGCCGCCGAGATTAGCCTCGAGCTTGTCCCTTTCTGCCTTGAGTCCGGCGACTTCCTTTTTGGGAAGCAAATCGAACTCGCCCATTTTCTCCATCTGATTGATTTTGTTGAGACGCTCGATTCTTGTCTTTATCGTTTTGAAGTTGGTGAGAGTACCTCCCAGCCATCTGTTGTTGACATAGTACATCCCGCATCTCTCGGCTTCCTGCTTGATTGCCGCCTGCGCCTGCTTTTTCGTGCCGACAAACAAAACGGATTTGCCCTCCGCCGCAATCTCGCGCACGAAATTGTAAGCCTCTTCGGCAAGCTGTACGGTCTGCTGCAGGTCGATGATATGGATATCGTTCCTTGCCGAGTAGATGTACTTCTTCATTTTGGGATTCCATCTTCTGGTCTGGTGTCCGAAATGGACGCCAGCTTCCAGAAGCTGTTTCATAGAAACCACTGCCATTTTTGTTCTTCTCCTTTTTTGTTTTAGTTTCCTCCCCGCTCCATTGCTCCCGCTTTTACCCCTTTTCCTTAGAGGCACAACCGCAGGACAGACGCGGGTGCGTAATAAACCTTGCAAATTATATCACAAGGCGTCTGAATTTGCAATCGATTAAAACATATTAGTGCAAAAATTTTACGGATTTGCAAACTAAAAAAGGGACGAAACCGCCGTCCCTTTTTTCAGCTGTGCGGACAGTCGCATTTGCCGTCGTGACAGCAGCACGAGTCCTCGTGTTCCTCGCCTCCGCAATCGCAGCCGTCCTCGTGACAGCCGCATCCTCACTGCTCCTCCTCTACCGCCCTGCGAACATATTCCTCGTAAACCTCGTTGAGGAGGGTTTCGTCCTCTATAGGAACGAACAAATCCTCGCCGTTTTCGTCCTCCTCCAGTCGGAAAATAACAACCTCGTCATCGTCTATGTCGGGAATTTCCTCTGCGGGCTGAAAGAATACATACCATTCGTTTTTGTAGTCTACCGTAGCCACATGATAGAAATTGTGTTCAACTCCGTCGTCGGTCGTAAGAACAACCAAATCCTCGTCCTGACCGTTGATTTCCATTTTTTCTTCGTTCATTTATATACCTCCGATAAAATAAACATCGGCTCAATTTAAATAAGCCAGATAATTTTGCAATATCATAGTC
>URVX01000140.1 GCA_900551395.1 uncultured Subdoligranulum sp.
GTGTTCGGTATGCTTTCAAGGCTGGCTCAGAATTAGAGCAACCTCGCCTTGATACGCACGGGCGATTCGATAGAAATAAATCTGCTCAAAAACAAGCTCAACGCCGATTTGAAAGCAAAGGATTTCAATCAGAGAAAGAGACAGCAGGAAGCGCCCGAGCTTCCCCTGTCGGACAATCTCAAAGCGTATTCGTCGCTGTTCTCCTCGGCAGAAAAGGGCTGTCTGATAGAAAAAATTCAATAATACTCAAAACGAAACGGCGTCCCGAAGACGCCGTTTTTTGACTGCCCTGATTTATTTGTTCTTGTGCCCGAGCGCCGCTTTGATAAACTCGCGGAAAAGCGGGTGCGCCCTGTTGGGACGGCTCTTGAATTCGGGGTGGAACTGCACTCCGACAAAGAAATCGTTTTCGGGGATTTCCACCGTTTCCACAAGCAGTCCGTCCGGACTCGTGCCTGTGATTTTCATACCCTTTTGCTCAACGTCTTTTCTGTAGTCGTTGTTAAACTCATAACGGTGACGATGTCTTTCGCTGACCGAATCCGTCCCGTAAGCAGCTTTCATGAGGGAGCCGTCGGAAATTTTGCAGGGATAAGCCCCCAGCCGCATAGTGCCCCCCATCTGCTTGCCCTCCTGGTCGGGCATAAGGTGAATGACGGCGTGAGCGCTGTCCGGCTCGAATTCGGCGGAAGTAGCGTCCTTTATTTTCAGGACGTTTCTGGCAAATTCGATGACCGCGACCTGCATGCCGAGACAAATTCGCAAATAAGGCACATTGTTTTCGCGGGCATATCTGACTGCTCTTATCTTGCCCTCGATTCCCCTGTCGCCGAAGCCGCCGGGCACGAGAATTCCGTCGCAGCCGCCGAGAAGCTTTTCCGCCGTCCTGTCGTTGACGCACTCGGATTCAACCCAATTTATTTCCACCTTGGTTTCGTTCTCGAAGCCTCCGTGCTTCAAAGCCTCAGCTATCGACAGATAAGCGTCGTGCAGCTTGACGTACTTGCCCACTATCGCTATTTTTACGGTGTGCTTGACCTTGCTTATCCTGTCCAGCATTGCCGTCCACTCCGACAGGTCCGGCGCGGGAGTATCGAGATTGAGCTTGCGGCAGATGACCTCGGACAGCTTGCTTTCCTCAAGCATCAAAGGCGCCTTGTACAGCACGTCCACCGTAGAGTTTTCGATAACGCAATCCTTTTCCACATTGCAGAAAAGGGCTATTTTCGCGCGTATGCTTTCGTCGAGCGGCTGGTCGCAGCGCGTAACTATAATGTCGGGATAAATGCCCAGCCCCATAAGCTCCTTGACCGAGTGCTGGGTGGGTTTTGATTTCTGCTCGTTGGAGCCCTGTATGTAAGGCACCAGCGTCACGTGCACGAAAAGACAGTTGTTTTTGCCTACCTCGTGGGAGATCTGCCTGATTGCCTCGAGAAACGCCTGACTTTCTATGTCGCCGGTCGTACCGCCTATTTCCGTCAGAATTACGTCGGCGTCGCTTTTTTGCCCCACCTTGTGCACGAAACGCTTTATTTCGTTTGTGATGTGAGGAATAATCTGAACCGTTTCGCCGAGATACTCGCCCTTGCGCTCCTTGTTGAGCACGTTCCAATACACCTTTC
Source organism: uncultured Subdoligranulum sp. (assembly GCA_900551395.1). Lineage (GTDB taxonomy): Bacteria > Bacillota > Clostridia > Christensenellales > CAG-314 > CAG-314. The sequence continues at coordinate 1,623 of URVX01000140.1, forward strand.
CCGTTGTGAGATTGCTGTACTTGTTCAGATTTTCGTCAATAAAGCGCTCGTAATGCCCCAAATCGAGGTCGGTCTCCGCGCCGTCTTCGGTAACATAAACCTCCCCGTGCTGATAAGGGCTCATCGTGCCGGGATCCACATTGATATAGGGATCCATTTTTTGAGCCGTCACTTTCAATCCGCGCGATTTGAGCAAGCGCCCTATGGACGCCATAGTGATGCCCTTCCCCAAGCCGGACACTACGCCGCCCGTTACGAAAATATATTTTGTCATACCACACCTATTCATGTCGATTTATTCTAACATCTTCCGTCGAAATTTGCAACCTCACCGCCGATAAAATAAAAAATAATATAAAAAAAATAAGCGCGGGCTTCCCCGCGCTTTATCTTTAGCAGCAATTTTTTCTTCGGTATGCCGCAACTTTATGTATTTTTTTGTTTCTTCATTTGCAGCCGACGGATCAAGCGTCGGAAATCTTATTTGAAATACCTTTTCAGCAAGCCCTCGAATGCTTTTCCGTGACGGGCTTCGTCGCGCGCCATTTCGTGAACGGTGTCGTGAATGGCGTCGAGGTTGAGTTCCTTTGCGCGCTTTGCCAAATCGAACTTGCCTTTGGTGGCTCCGTTCTCGGCGTCCACTCTGAGCTCGAGATTCTTCTTGGTTGAAGCAGTCACAACCTCTCCCAGAAGCTCGGCGAATTTGGCGGCGTGCTCCGCCTCCTCGTATGCCGCTTTTTCATAATACAAACCGATTTCGGGATACCCCTCTCTGTGCGCCACGCGCGCCATGGCAAGATACATGCCCACTTCGTTGCACTCGCCGTTGAAGTTCATGCGGAGTCCGTCGATAATATCCTGCGGAGCTCCTTCGGCGACTCCGACAACGTGCTCGGCAGCCCATTGTCTTTCGCCTGCCTGCTCGACAAACTTGCTGGCAGGAGCTTTGCACAGAGGGCAAAACTCGGGAGGATTGTCTCCCTCGTGAACGTAACCGCAAACCGAACATACAAACTTTTTCATTTTAAATCTCCTTGTATAAATTTTTATATTTTCTTCCGGCAAGCCGGACATAGACCGTAAATAATATGCTTGCTGCCCGTGACGCTATAACAGTCCTCCTTTAAGGGCGCGGGTATTTTTGCCTTGACAAACACGTCGGTGATTTTGTTGCACCGGGTGCAGACAAAATGTATGTGCTCGTCGGTGTTCCCGTCGTAATGCAAGCTTTTATCCGTTGTTTCAAGAGTGTCCACCAGCCCCATTTCGGCAAGCAGGCGCAAATTTCTGTACACCGTGCCCATAGAAATATCGGGTATCTGCTCCTTAACTCTGGAATAAATGACTTCCGCGGTCGGATGGTCACGGCAGCTTTTGACCGCGAGAAGTATTTTTTCTCTTTGTTCCGAATATCTCATAATCAATCAATAATGATAATCATTACTATTTTTTTGAATATAATATAAATCTTTCAAAGGGCTTTGTCAAGCGATTTTTTTAAATTTTCGGAAAAAAATTTTTAATGCTGCGGAGTTTACACTTATTAAGTAAAGATAAGTTTTTTATAGGCTTTACAAAAAATTAAAAAGCTCCCGCATATCGGGAGCTTCAAAATCAGACTTTCGTCTTGTTCCGAATAAATTCGTCTATAGCCTCGGCGGCTTTTCTGCCTGCCGACATAGCAAGAATAACCGTTGCGGGACCGGTGACTGCGTCTCCACCCGCGTAAACGCCGCGCCTTGTAGTCGCGCCCTTTTCG
>URVX01000141.1 GCA_900551395.1 uncultured Subdoligranulum sp.
TTTATCCAGATTCCAAAGACAATAAAACAGGAATGACGGGTTTAGAACAATTAAAAGCCTGTTTAAAAAAAGTCCATTATCTTAATAAAAAGAAAGATCGTATTTATGAAAATGTGATGTCAGAACTTGGACGATCAGGATGGTCAGTAATAAAATATAAAGATATTGAATGCAAGGAAGACCGTCGTTATTTTGCTGATTATTTTGAAAGAGAATTACTACCACTCATCTCACCACAAGTTATTTCTAAAAGACAACCATTTCCATTTATCAACAATCGTGAAATGTATGTCGTTGTACGCCTTGAATCGAAAAAAGGTAAAAGAAAAAACCTAACCCGAACATAAAGTAGTTCGTTTTAGGTTTTTACTGGTGGAGATGAGGGGGGTCGAACCCCTTACCTCTTGAATGCCATTCAAGCGCTCTACCAGTTGAGCTACACCCCCGAGATGCGACGTTAATTATACTCAAAAAGGGAGGGTGTGTCAAGCGTTTTGCCTTAGATTTGAAATATGATATTTATTTCGCGTTTTAAAAGCCGTTGCCATTATTGGTGGATTTTCTCCGATTCGGTATAATTCGCAAAACGGATAAGCGTTCCTTTGCGGACAAAGCCAAACGGGGACTTTTCCGATGATGTTTTTTCTCGGCAGGGAAAACCGCGCCTATGTCTTATGATAGATAATATTCTATTGTTGTTATGCGGCCGCTCAGATGAAGCGCCGAAAAGAAGGCTTTTTTTGCGTTTAAGGTTTAGAACGGGCGCAAATATGCCAAAATTTCGCTATGGACAATCAAAGCTGCGGCGATTTTTGCAGACGGCTCAAAGCGCTGCTTGACGGCGCGTCCCGACTTTTGCCGAAATTGCGGTTACAGACGCGCGCGTCCTCTGCCGACGGTTCATACGACGGTTTGGAGTCCGAAATACTGGATTTTCTCAGCGTCGGGGGTTATGCGGCGGAGGCTGAGCTGCTGAAATGTCTCAGAGCACCGGCAAAAGCGTTTTACGCTTCGGTCGAAGGTCTCATGGGCAAGGGGCTGGTAGAGCGTTTTCGCAGTCCGACAAACAGGAATATAATATTTCTCGAGCTTACGCGTGACGGTTCAGACGCTGCGAAGCAAGCCGAACGGCAATGCGGAAAGATGCTGTTCGGTGCGTTTGCGCGCGGTTTTTCTCATGCCGACAGGCTTGAAGCGACGGCTGCGCTTGAGAAAGCTTCGCAAATCTTGAACAAGCTGGCATATTCGGACATGTCGCCTCTTCCCGAAAAAATCAAGGGAACAACCACTGCCTCCGACACGGGGCGTTTCAGAAAAAGGAAAAGAAAAGATAAAAAAGCCCGCTGAAGACAGCGGGCTTTTGCTTAAAAAAATGCCGCAGCTTCATCATAAGACAGATTAAAAAAACATATTCTGTTATATGAAAAATCCGGCTGTTATTTTAAACTTGGACAACGCGTTGTTCAATCTCGGGCTTGTTGAGGAAAAAGCAATGGAGTCCGGTTTGTACGCCGTAGTCAAAGCCGACGCCTACGGACACGGCGCATTGGGGTTCGCTCGGTTTTTGAATGAAAACGGCGTAAGGCATTTTGTTGCAGGCTCTCTTGACGAGGGCAGACAGCTTCGCGAAAGCGGCGTTTCCGGAGAAATTTTGATTATGGGCGCAACTCCGACTGAAAACGTCGAGGAGCTTTCCTTTTTCGACCTGTCGCAAAGCGTTTTCTGCGCGGAATACGCGCGTGAGCTGGCGTTTGCCGCAAGGCTCAAGGGGGTTAAGGTAAAAATTCACGCAAAGGTGGACACGGGTATGAACAGGCTGGGCTTTTCCTGGTTCAATCCTGAGGAAATAGCGGAAGCCTGTCCTGCTTCGGCGTTTGAGACGGTAGGCGTTTTCACTCATTTCGGAAGCGCGGACGGAAATGACGCTCAGTCGGAAATGCGCACCCGTCTTCAGGGAGAAAGGTTTCTCAACTGCTTGAGCCAACTGGACAAAATAGGCTTTGACGCCGGCAGAGCGCACTGCTGCAACTCCGCCGCGTTGTTCAGGTATCCGCAATACCGCTTGGACGCCGTGCGCGTGGGAGCCGCGCTTTACGGCATAGGCGGGGCGGACAAGGCGTTGAAGCCCGTGCTCAGCATGCGCGCGCCTCTTTTGCAGGTGCGTTATGCCGAAAAGGGTGAATTTGTGGGCTACGGTCTCAAAAGACTCGACCGTCCCGCAAGGCTGGGCATAGTTGGCGCGGGCTACGGGCACGGAATTTCCCGCAGGCTTTCGGATAGGGGCAGCGTGCAGATAAACGGGCAAAGGTGTCCCGTTGTAGGCAAAATCTGCATGGACTTTCTGACCGTTGACTTGACAGGCGTTGTTGCGGAAACGGGCGACGACGCGTGGATATTGGGCGGCGGGATTTCTCCGTCCGACTGCGCGAGACTATGCGGCACGATAGATTACGAAACGGTAGCTTCGCTATCCCCCAAAACCCAAAGAATATTCGCGCGATGAAAAAACGGACGCAGACTGCGTCCGTTTGTTTTTTGGCTTTTTCCGTTCAGCCGCGCGGCGCGCTGCCGTCGCCAGCTTTTTTGTCGTATGCGATTCTGACCGCTCTTGCCAGCTGGTCGGCGCAGGAAGTGGGCTTGTTTCCGCAGGTGTTGCCTTTCAAGGCGGTTTCTATTTCTTCCACCGTTTTTCCCTCCAGCAGCTTGGAGATTGCTTTCAGGTTTCCGCTGCAGCCGCCGAGAAACGAAATATTGTGCACCGTGTTTCCGTCAAGGTCGAAGGAGATGGAGACGGGGCATACGTTCTGAGGTCTGTAAGTAAATTTTTCCATAACAGCATATTTTCCTTTTTAATCATTTCAGATATTTGGCGGCATTGGCGGTGTAAAGCGCAACCGAGCTGCCTCTTTGCGCCATGTAAACGCTTTTTTGCAGCACCCAGGAAAAGCCTTTGCCTGCGCCGGTTTTTAACAAATCGTAAACCTGCTCTGCGATTTCTTCCGTGACGCAGTCGAAAATAAGAATATACTGCGGTTTGCCGTCGTTGTCGTTCCAAAACTCCAGAAAAGCTCCCGCAGCGTTTGCAACTGTGTTTACGGCCAAGGTGTAATCGGAGTTTGAAGGCGCTTTATAATCCTTGAAAAACTCGTAGTTGCGGCTGTTTACGTACAGATAATTGTAAAAGTCCTGAGAGTTGAAGTTGTTTTCGAAACGATTTGTGTAATAATTTCCCGTCGCCTGCGCTTCCTTTAGGCTGCGATATTCAAATCCGGCGAGACGAAGCTCACGGGAAGTGCCGTCTATGTCGAAATAGCGGG
>URVX01000142.1 GCA_900551395.1 uncultured Subdoligranulum sp.
CGTTTTCTCCAATCTGTTCGCCGCGATAAACGTCAAAAAGCTCGACAGACTCGCATAGCTTGCAGCTTTGCTTAATCGTATCAATCAAATCGCGTACAGGAACATCGTTGCCGACGACTAATGCCAGATCTCTGTCTACAGAGGGATACTTGGGGATAGGCTGATATTTAAGATGCTTCCGCTTCAATTCGAAGACCTTTTCCAAGTCAATCTGAGCGATGCAAACGCGTCTGTTTATTTCAAAATTTTTGCAGACTGTCGGGTGCAGCTCTCCCGCAAATCCGAAGCAACAGCCATGCTCGTCGAAAATATCGGCGCCGATTCCCGGATGCAATGATTTGTTTGTACTGCGGACAAAGCTTGCTGAAATGCCGAACTCGTCGAGAATTGTCAGGACATCCGACTTCAATTTGAAAAAGTCTCCCGAAGTCGTTGACATGCACAAGGTTTCCTTTTCCTGCGGCAGCTCTGTCAAAGGCTGAGTTTCGGCAAGATAAATTTTTGCAATTTCAAACAGCGACAGATTTTCGTTTTTTCTGCTGAGGTTAAGAGCCAGCGCCTCGCACATGTGCGCAACCAGCGAGCGGCGCATAAGACTCAAATCCTCTCCCAGAGGATTGATTATTTTTATGCACCTGTCGCTGTCCGAATTTCCGTCTGAAACAGCTTTGTCGAAAAATTGCTTTCCGCCGAATGAATAAGTCGTTATCTGATTGTAACCCAAGCCTACGGCAAGCTCCTTTACTTTGTCTGCAAGCTCCTGTTGAGCGGTTTTCCCTCCGTAAGTGGGCACAGTGTTTTCCAAACGCGAGGATACGATTTTGTCGTATCCGTAAACTCGTATAATTTCCTCTATTATATCGCAGTCTTTCTCGATATCGCGGCGATTTGCCGGCGCATGACATTTTATCGTCTGACCGTCAAAATCAGTCTTTATTCCCAGATTTTCCAGAATCTCCTTGCTGACGCTTTGCGGAATGTCTATTCCCAACAAATTTTTTACTCCGGAATAGTCGAAGGCTATTTCTCTGCCGTCATCGACATGCGCAAGACACTCTACGGTGTCGGACGCGACTTTTCCGCAGTTAAGTCTGCAAATTAAGTGAAGCGCGCGCTCGAGTCCCAAACGAGCGGTAAAAGCGTCCACGCCGCGCTCAAAACGCGCAGATGAATCTGAACGCAAGCCGAGCCTGCGGCTTGTGCGTCGGATATTCTCCCTGTTGAACTCCGCCGCCTCGAAAAGCACTCTTGAGGTGTCGTTTTTTATGCCGGAATTGAGTCCGCCCATAACGCCCGCAAGTCCTACGGGACGCGTTTTGTCGGCAATCACCAGGATATTTTCATCCAGCGCGTATTCCTTTTCGTTCAACGGAACTATGGTTTCTCCCTTCTTTGCGCGACGCACGATAATGGTTTTGTCTTTTATTTCCTTGCAGTCGAAAGCGTGCATGGGCTGCCCTATTTCCAGCAGGACATAGTTTGTTATGTCTACGATGTTGTTAATTCCGCGCAATCCTGCCGAATGCAGGCGTCTGCGCATCCACAGCGGCGAAGGCGCTACCGTCACGTCCGCCGCCTGCATGAAATACGCGGGACAAAGGTCCGCATCCTGTACGCTCACGCTGACGCACTGCCTTGTCGAAAGATCTTCCGTTGTGTCGAAAGAAACGTCAGGCATACGGAACTCTCTGCCGAGCGCGACGGCGGCTTCTCTGGCAATGCCCACTATGCTGTTGCAATCGGGACGGTTGAACGTGACGGACACGTCCAATACCCACTCGTCGAGTCCGACCACCGCCTTTATATCCCTGCCGACCTCTTCGGATTGGTCGAGTATCAGCACGCCGTCGACAGACGCGCCGGGATACTGATCCTCGCAAACTCCCAGCTCTTCGCCTCCGCACATCATGCCGTTGGAAGCCACGCCGCGCAGCTTGCCGTTTTTTATCACCGTGCCGCCTGCCAGCGTCGCGCCGTTTAGTGCCAACGGAATTTTGTCGCCCTTTTTTACGTTTGTGGCGGCGGTGACGATTTGCAGAATTTCTTTCCCGACGTTTACCTCGCAAACCTTGAGCTTGTCCGCGTCGGGGTGCTTTTCCATTGACAATATTTCGCCAACCACGACATTGCTTATTTCCTTGCCCAGCTCGACCGTTTCCTCTACCTCGAAGCCTACGGACACAAGCGCCTCGCAAAGCTGTTCAACTGTTACGTTTTCCAAATCCACGAAATCTTTTAGCCACGAAACCGGAACCTTCATTTATCCTTCCTCCTATTTAAACTGCTTCAAAAATCTGACGTCGTTTTCGTAAAAAAGCCTTATGTCCGGTATGCCGTATTTTATCATGGCGATACGCTCTATTCCCACTCCGAAAGCAAAACCGTTGAATTTCTTGCTGTCCACGCCGCAGTTTTCAAGCACATTCGGGTGTACCATGCCGGCGCCTAGTATTTCAATCCAGCCTGTATATTTGCAAAGCGGACATCCTTTTCCGTGACAGTTGGAGCAGGTAACGTCCACCTCCACGCTAGGCTCCGTGAAAGGAAAATAAGACGGTCTGAAGCGTATCTGCGTGTCGCTGTCAAACAATCTGCGCGCCATAAATTCCAGACATCCCTTAAGGTCGCAGAGAGTGAGATTTTTGTCTACGACCAGTCCTTCTATCTGATGAAAAATAGGAGAGTGCGACGCGTCGCTGTCCGACCTGTATACCTTTCCGGGGCACAAAATTTTTATGGGAGCCTTGTCCTTTTCCATAACCCTGACCTGATTGGGCGACGTCTGCGACCTGAGCAAAAGTCCCGGCGCTACGTAAAAAGTGTCCTGCATATCGCGCGCAGGATGGTCTGCAGGCAGGTTCAATGCCTGAAAATTGTAATAATCGGTTTCTATTTCGGGTCCTTCCACCGTTTTGAATCCCAAGCCGACAAACATGTTTACAATCTCGTCTGTGACCATGCTGATTGGATGAATCGTCCCTCTGGAGGAAAGCTTTTTGTCTATCGTTACATCTTCTTTTTCGGAATTGAGCCTTTTTTCAAGCATGCGTTGCTTGACATGCTCCGTAGTCTGAGCCAAAAGCTGCTCCAGCTCCTGCTTTACGCTGTTTACCAGACTGCCGAAAGCCGGTCTTTCTTCGGGAGAAAGGTCTTTCATACATTTCAGCTGCTCGGTCAATTCTCCGCTTTTGCCCAAGTATCTTACCTTAATCGCCTGAAGCGACTCCGTGTCGAGACACCCTGCGATTTCTTCTCTGAATCTTTTTGCAATATCCGCA
>URVX01000143.1 GCA_900551395.1 uncultured Subdoligranulum sp.
ATGCGCGGCTCTTTCAGAACGGCTTCCACACCGAATTTGTTTTTGAGCTTTCTGCACAGAATTTCGAGCTGCGTTTCACCGACGCCGCTCAGAAGCATTTCGTTTGTCTCGGCGTTTTTGGTGACGGTAAACGAAATATCCTCGTCCTTAAGACGGTTGAGTCCGCCGAAAATCTTGTCCTCGTCGCCTTTTTTTGCAGCATAAACAGCCATAGAAAGCACGGGCTTGGGAAGCTCTATGGGAGGCAGACGCAACTCTCTGCCCTCGCTGAGAGTGTCTCCCGTCGTCGCGTTGGAAAGCTTAGCCAATGCTCCGATATCTCCCGCGCAGGCAGAGTCAACCGTTTCCTGCTTTTTGCCCTTGAGAAAATAAATGGAGCTGATTTTTTCTTCGCTGTCTTTGGAAGCGTTTTTAAGCGTAAGCCCGCTTCTGAGCGTTCCCGACACAACCTTGAACAGACTCAGACGTCCGACAAACGGGTCGGCAATGGTTTTGAAAATTCTGATGACAACGGGCGCGTTTTCATCCGGCTTGAGTTCTACGGGCTTGTCGTTTTCGTCTGACGCAACAACAGTCTTGGCTTCCGCTGCGGAAGGCATCATGGACACGAGATTGTTCATCAGATTGAACACGCCGAAATCGGCGAGCGCGCTCCCTCCGAACACGCCTATAGCAGTGCCCTCTTTGACTCCCTGCTTCATGCCTCTTATCATCTCGTCGGCAGACAGCTCGCCGCTGTCGAAAAACTTCATAAGAAGCTCCTCGTCGCTTTCGGCAGCCTTTTCCATAACTACTCCCTTGAGCTCGTCATACTTGGCTTTGAGAGAGTCGGGCAGGGGCTGTCCGTTTTCGCCGTGAGAGCCTACCTTGTAAAAAAGTCCTTCGAGGACGTTGGCATAGCCCGTCATCTTTCCGTTTTCCATCAGGGGAATCATAAGCGGAACTATTTTGGTGGAATATTTCTGCGAAACAGCATTTACTGTATCCCAATAATTCGCGTTTTCCTTATCCATTCCGTTTATGAAAATCATGGTAGGAACCTTGTGGGCCACGCAGTAGTCCAAAGCCTTTTCGGTGCCGACGGGCAGCGTGCCGCCGGGACCGGTGACTACCAGCGCGCAGTCTGCAACGGTCATCGCCTGAACAAGCTCTCCTTCAAAGTCGAAGAATCCGGGCACGTCTATCAGATTGAGCTTAACCCCCTTGTAAAGCGCGTTTGCGGTCGCAAGACTAATGGAAATTTTCTTTCCGATTTCTTCGGGGTCGAAGTCCATCGTGGTGTTGCCGTCGTCTACTCTTCCCTGCCTGTCTATTGCCTTTGCGTTGAACAATATGGCTTCGGCCAGCGTCGTCTTTCCTTCACCGCCGTGTCCCAAAAGAGCTATGTTGCGAATGTTTTTTGCTGAAATTCCTGCCATAGTGATTTACCTCTTTGAAATGGTTATGTGTGCATTGTACAACAAAATCAAAAATTATTCAATACTTTTTAAGGAATTTCGGACAAAATTTATGAATTTCGCATTTCACGAAAAAAAAACGCCCCTTGCGGGGCGGATGACTTTTCTTCAATCGGGCGCGCGAAGCAGTTTGACGTACCTGTTTATTTCGGAGCGCTCGGGTCTGCTCAAAACAAGAACCGTGCTGGGCACGAAATGTCTGTCGTTTAATGAACCGCTTTTTTCGAGAAGCTCTTTTACGCGACGCGCGACTCCGGAGTTTCCGTCGAAAACCGCCGCGTCGGGGAATGTCTCCTCGAAAAGTCTGCGCTTTAAGCAATAATGCGTGCAGCCCAAAACAATATTGGAGAACTCTCCCTCGTCGACATATTTTTTTACGTAAGAAATTATTTCTTCGTCCGGCGCGCCGTGCTCTATCAGCATAGCAAGCTCCGGCAGCACTACGGTCTTTGCGTCCAGACCGTAGAGCTTTATGTTGAGAGAAAGCGTTTCCCCCGTCACCGCAGTGCACAATACTGCGGTTTTTCCGCCTCTTTCCCCCGCCGGCTTATAGGCAGGCTCCATCCCTACAATGGGCAGTGCGGCAAACTCGTCTCTCAGGCTTGCGACCGCCGCTCCCGTCAGGGTGTTGCAAGCCAGCACAATCATTTTGAGCGAATAGTCTTCGGAAACCTTTTTTATGATTTCCGAAGCGTTTTCGGCAAGAAAAGCCCTGCTTTTGTTTCCGTAAGGCATGTTTTTGTTGTCCGCATAATATATGTAGTCCTCATAAGGCAGAACCTTTCTGAGAACTTTAAGAGTGCTTATGCCGCCCGCTCCGCTGTCTATCAACAAAATGCTTCCTTTCATTTTCTCTTAATCCTTTCCGTCTTTTTAATGCTTTATTATATGAGTTAAACAGCTTTTCTATATACAATTTTTTAATAAAAAGAGTAAAAACCGTTGCATATATTTCGGATGTGTGATAATATAATCAAAGCGAATTTTAAAGTACAGACACAAGGAGTGTTTATATTATGCCTAACATCAAATCAGCTAAAAAGAGAGTTTTGGTATCCGACAAGAAAAGACTCGAAAACAAAATGGTTCGTTCTCAGATGAACACGGCTGTGAAAAAATTCAACGCCGCCATTGCGGAAAACAACGTCGAGCTTGCGGAAGAACTTCTCTCTAAAACATCCTCTATGATAGACAACGCCGCCGTAAAAGGCGTTATTCACAAGAACGCAGCCAACCACAAAAAGGCGCAGATAGGAAAAGCGCTCCACCAGCTCAGACAAGGCATCATCGTAGTCAAAGCCGACGCGAAAACCCTCAAGCAGGCAGAACAGCGCGCCGCGGCGGCAAGAAGGGCTGCCGAGGAAGAAGCGCTCAGGCAGGAAAGAAGCGCAGCGAGAAAAGCCAAAGAAGAAGCTGCGGCGGCTAAGAAAGCTCCCGCAAAAGCGCCCGCAAAGAAATCCACCGCCAAAAAGACGGCGGACGAGGCGGCTGCTCCCAAAGCGAAAAAGAGCTCTTCCAAAGCCAAAGAAGAAGCGACCGCTGAAACCGGCGCTGTTTCCGCAAACGACGAGACTCCCGCCAAGCCCAAAAGAACAACAAAAAAAGCGGTTAGCGTCGAAGACGTAAAACCGGAATAATTCAAACGACAAAAATTCCCTGCTTTATCCGTAGGGAATTTTTTTAAGGCTTGAAACAGCCGCAAAATCACACAAGTCAAAATTTCAGGAGGTTTACCAATGGAACAAGCAAATCAACCGAAGCTGAAAAAC
>URVX01000144.1 GCA_900551395.1 uncultured Subdoligranulum sp.
GCATGGGCTTTCCGGGCTGGCACATAGAGTGTACGGCAATGAGCAAAAAATATCTGGGCGAGACCTTTGATATCCATACAGGCGGCATCGACCACATTCCCATTCACCACGAAAACGAAATCGCGCAAAGCGAAGCGTGGCTGGGACACAAGTGCGTCAACTATTGGATGCACGGCGAGTTTATGCTGTTCGACGGGGGAAAAATGAGTAAGTCGTTGGGCAACTGTTATTTGCTCGGCGATTTGGAGAAAATGGGTTATACGCCCATGCAGTTCAGATACTTTTGCTTGAACACACATTACAGACAAAAGCTCAACTTCACTTTCGAGGCTTTGAGCGCCGCTAGGACGGCTTATGACCGCCTGCTTGTTCAGCTTAAAGCGCACAGCCTTTCGCCTGCCAGAACAGACGCCGAGACGCTTGAGCGCTTTGAAAAGGACTTTCACGACGCAATAAACGACGACCTGAACGTGCCTATGGCTATGGGAGTGCTGTGGAAAATGCTCAAGCTGCCCAAAAGCATAGATGTTTTTAACCTTGCGCTTAAAATGGATTCGGTTTTCGGTTTGAATCTAGACAAGCTGCCCGCCGACGAGGAGGAAGAAATGCCCGCCGACGTCAAGGCGGTGGCGGAGGAGCGTTTTGAAGCGCGAAAGGCAAAGGATTGGGCAAAGAGCGACAGCCTGCGCGAAAAGCTGCTGCAAATGGGCTACGAGGTCAAGGACGCGGCAGGCTCGTATTCGCTTTCGAGAATTAAATAAAACCGTTTAAATCAATTTTAAAATCGCCTCTGTCAGCAGAGGCGATTTTTAAAATACTATTCTTTTTTGTCTTTTTGCGAAGTCGGCTTTTCTTCCTTTTGAGAGACCTCTTCGCCGTCCTTGATTTTGCCGAGATACTCGGGCAGCTCCATGTTGTTGAGCTTGAACAGGTCGTTGAGCGGGGGCACTGCTTTCATCATGCTGGACACAAAGTTTGCGGTGGTGCTGCTGCCGTTTCCGTTGTTCATGCTGTCCCAGACGGTGACCTTGTCGATTTTTATGTTCTTTATCGCTTCCACCTGAAGGGCAATGAGCTGCTCCATCTTGTCGCTAAGCATCATTTTGACAGCTTCGTTGGCGTCGCCGCCTGCCGCGTCGATAATCTTTTTGAAGCCTTCCGCCTGCTTGGACAGCACCTCCAGCGTGCCGCGCGCTTCCGCCTCCTTCATTGCAAGCAGCGCGTCCGCTTCGCCCTGCGCCTGCCTTCTTTGTTTTTCGGCTTCCGCCTCCGCCTCGAGCTCGATTTTTTGTTTTTCTATGAGAGCCTTTGTGATGACGTCTGCTTCGAGAGTGGATTTTTCCTTTTTGGCTCTTTCTATTTCCGCCTGCTGCTCGGCTTTGTAGGCTTCTTCTTTTGCCTTTGCGGCGGCGATTTTTTCCGCAACGGTGGCAATTCTTTCCGCCTCCGCCTCGATTTCTCTGCGTCTTGCGTTGGATTGACTGATTTTTGCTTTGGACTCGTTTTCGCCCTCTACGGCGATTGAGTTTGCCTGCGCCAGCTCTATTCTCTCTTCCTTGACAGCCAAAGCCTCGCCTATGGCGCCGTCGCGGTTCTTTTCGGCAACGCTCTTTTTGGCGTCGTTTATCGCCTTTGCGGCGGCTTCCTTGCCCAGCGCCGCGATGTAGCCCGATTCGTCGTTTATGTCGGTTACGTTGACGTTTATCAGACGCAGACCTACCTTTTTGAGCTCGCTTTCCACGTTGAGACTCACCGCGTCGAGAAATTTGTCGCGGTTGGTGTTTATTTCCTCAATGTCCATAGTTGCGATTACCAAACGAAGCTGACCGAAAATAATGTCCTTGGCAAGCTCCTGAATCGCGGGGAGCTTGAGGCTTCTCAATCTTTCCGCCGCGTTCTGCATAATTCCCGGCTCGGTTGATATGCCGACGGTGAAAATAGAGGGGACGTCGATACGGATGTTCTGCTTGGAAAGCGCGTTTTTGAGGTCCACGCTTATGGAAATGGGCGTCAGATCCATGTAGCTGAAGTTCTGAAAGAAAGGCCACACCAGCCGCGCGCCGCCGTGCATGCACAGAGACGAGCGCTTTTTGCCGTCCTTCGTTTTGCCCAGACCGGAGCCGAAAATAACCATGATTTTGTCGGACGGGCACTTTTTGTAGCGCGTTGCGAGCGCAATCAGGATGACCAGCAGAATTATAACTGCGGCGACTACCGACATAACAATGCCGACGGTTGTTCCGCCGTTGGCAAACAGTAGGTTAAGCATTTTTATTTCCTCCTTTAAGCTGTTTAAAGCGTTTTAATGATTTTTAAGGTTTTTTGACCACCACGAGACCGTCGGACACGACGCTGTCCACAATCACTGCCGCGCCGGTGGGGATGTCTTCTTTTTCGTCGGTCACGGCATTGACTTCGACCATTCTTTCCTGCACGATTACGTTGATTTTGCCCGTGCCGCTGCGCTCGGCAGGTATGCGCAGATAAACTTCGGCGCTGCTGCCTACTGCGCGTCTAATGTTGGTGGTGCCGTCGGTTTGCGTCTTTTCAACCATAGTCATGAGAAAGGCAACCAGAAACGAAGCGACAAGCCCTGCGCCGACGCCGATTAGCACTGCCCACCACCAATCCATGAGATAAGCGCAGGTGTAGCCGATCCAAGAGAATATGCAAAGAAAAGCGGTTATGCTTCTCATGCCCAACAGCTTCATTCCGAAAGCGCCCAAGTCGCTTTGGGCAAGGTCGCTGCCGCCGTCGAACCCGGCGTCCCCGTCAAAATCGGCGCCGCCTGCGAGACCGCCTTCAGCCGATTCGAAGCCGTTGGAACCCGCTCCCACAAGCATAAGAATAATCTGGACAATCATAATCAGTGTCGTTGCGCAGGCGATTATAAAAAGCACCTTTTGCAGCGTAATCATACCGTTCCACCAGAATTCCATTTCGTTTCCTCCTTTAAAAAAATCGAATAGTCCAGTCGGATGTCTTTTTAAAAGATTATAGCATATTTGTCGACTTTATGCAATAGAACGCGAAAAAATTATCCGTCATGTAAATTTTGTGTTGTATTGACCGAAAAATGCAATAATTGATTAAATAATAAGAATAAATCCGTCTTTGCCCAATCACCGTATTTAAAAAAATCGTGCACCCGACCGCCGCAAAATCTCGGTTTTAGGGTGGCGCGGCTTTGCAGGCAAAAAACTAAGTTTTTA
>URVX01000145.1 GCA_900551395.1 uncultured Subdoligranulum sp.
GTGTTTTACAACGAAAGAGAGTGTATCGGCGGCGGCGTTATCGAGCGCGTTTACAAGAAGGTTAACGGTATTTTAACGCCCATGCAGGAAACAATATATACAGGGGAGTCCGAGTGAACAAGTTGATTTCGCCAAAGAAAAGAAATGAGGGCAGAGTGTGGGAAGTGGATTTCCTGCGCGGTATTCTCATACTTTTTGTCGTATTTGACCACGTCATGTTCGACATCGGCGCTATGTTTGCCGGCTCTTTCGGCACCGAGCTTGGCATAAAGCTTTCTCACTGGGCGGGTGGATATGTATTTGAAACCAGCGCCTTCGGCATGTGGCGCAGCGTAACTCACGACTTTTTTATCGGCGCTTTTGTCATTTTGTCCGGCGTGTCCGGTTCTTTTTCCAAAAACAACGCGCTGCGCGGACTCAAGATGTCTGTTTTTGCGGTCGGCTTGTCGGTTGCCATGCTGATTTTCGGCGACTTAATCGGTGACAACACCGTATGGATGAATTTCAACGTGCTTCATGTGCTTGCCCTGAGCATACTGCTGTGGGCGCTTCTGGACAGTCTCAAGGCGGACGGCGACTGGATTTTTCTGCTTGCGGTGGCGGCAATCGCCGTAGGCAGTTATTTCAATACGGAAAATGAAATCAATCTGATTGCCGGCAGCGGTCAGAAGCAATGGACGCGCGACCTGGCGTTCTGGTTGGTCAACAACAACCGCGTTTCCAAGCTTTCGCCGGGCGACTACCTGCCGTTTTTGCCTTATTTCGGTTGGTTTTTGCTGGGAGCGCTTGCGGGGCGCGCGATTTACAAAAAGCCCGGAAAAAGCGTAATTCCCGACGGAAATACTCCCTTTGTCAGACCGTTTTGCTTTTGCGGGAGACATTCGCTGTTTATTTATTTTGCAAGCCAGGTGGCGGCGGTAGGTCTGCTCACGCTGCTTGTGGACGTCTGGGGAGTGCTTTAAAGCACGCCCGGAAAAAGGTGGCGAAAAATGTATAAGCTTCTTTTCGAAAGCCAAAAAAACAACAGAAAAAAACCCGCTCTGCATTTCGTGGGACGGGACATAACATACGGACAGCTTTTCAACGAGGTGGAGGCGCTGTGCTGCGCTTTCCGCAAATACGGCTGCGAAAAGGGCGACGTGGTGACGCTTGCGCTGCCCAACATTCCCTCCGCCGTAACATTGTTTTACGCCGTGAACAAGCTGGGGATGACGGCAAATCTCGTGCACCCGCTTCTGCCTGCGGAAAAAATAATTCGCTATGCTGTCGAGACCAAAAGCAAATTTTTGTTCGTTTTCGACAAGCTGGCGGACGGATATGTTTCCAAGCTTCTGGATTGCCCCGTGCCTATCCGGATATGTCAGGCGCAGGACTACATCACCCCGTTTGAGCGGCTGTTTTACAATCTCTTTACGCTGCGCGACAGAAAAAATCTCAGAAAAAACAAAACCGATTATCTCAAATTCAAATATTTCCGACATGAGGGCGCGCGCCTGTCCAAATATATGATAAACAGATTTGCCGGCAATGATGACGACGTTGCTGCGATTATGCACAGCGGCGGCACCAGCGCAGAGCCCAAAAGCATTTTGCTCACCAATGCAAACTTCAATTCCGTGGCGGTCAACACCAAAAGGGCGATCGTAGGCGAAAGGGCTAAGGAAAAAGACGCTATGGCAATGGTACTGCCCATGTTTCACGCTTTCGGCTTGGGAGTTTGCGTGCACACCGTGCTTTGCGGCGGAGTCAAAAGCACTCTTATTCCCCGTTACTCGCCCGAAAGAATCGTACACTATTTGAAGCAAGGGCACATAACCATGATATCCGGCGTGCCGACAATGTATCGAGGGCTGGTGAACAAAAAGGAATTCAACTGCCGTCAGCTCAAAAATCTACGCTTTGCCTTTTGCGGCGGCGATATATTCAGCGACGAGCTCAAAAAGGATTTCGACTCCATTATGGCGAGACGGAAAAGTCCGTGCGTTCTGGACAACGGCTTCGGTCTTACGGAAGTCACCGGAGTGTTTTCGGTGAACAAGGCGGGAGCGCGCAGAGACGGCTCGTGCGGCAGACCCATAGGAGAGGATTATCTGATAGAGGCTTTCGACGACAACGGCCAAAAACTTGCGCGCGGCAAAAGCGGCGAGCTGTGCATAAGCTCCGTTTCGGTGATGAAAGGCTACATGAACGATAGGCAGGCTACGGAGCAAACCTTTCTTAAGTGCGACGGCAAAAGGTGGCTCAAAACGGGCGACTGGGGATTTGTGGACGCGGACGGATTTATATTCGTTCAGCAAAGGCTCAAGCGTATAATAAAGGTGTCGGGCGTGCCTGTCTTTCCTGCGGAAATAGAAAGGCTTGTCGGAGAGCTGAAGGATGTGGACGAGTGCTGCGCCGTCGGCATAGACCACAAACTCAAAGGCAAGGTAGTAAAGCTGTATGTCAAGTCTGCCGCAGACCCCGTCAGGCTGAAAAAGACGGTAAGAGAGTTCTGTCGCTTAAAGCTGGACAAATGGTCCTGCCCGAAAGCGATAGAGGTGCTGCCCGAGCTGCCCAAAACGCTTATGGCAAAGACGGATTATCGCCTGCTGGAGCGCAACGGAATGAAAAAATTTGCGCATGAAGAAGCGGCTAATGAAGTAAAAAATGAAAAAATAATGTAAAAATTTTTTGACAAAATGTTTACTTGTAACGGAATTTGTTGTATAATGTTAAAAGAGCGATGTATTTTTTGCATTGCGGCGGATAAATGCTTTTTTGTCTTTGGGTGTTCTTGAAAACATAAATGTGGTATCCGAAAATATTTAAAGGAGGTTTCACGTTTATGCAGGATATAGAACTCAAGTGCAGAGACTGCGGCGAAAAGTTTACCTTTACCGCCGGAGAGCAGGAGTTTTATCAGCAGAAAGGCTTTACCAATCAACCCACAAGATGTCCCGAATGCCGCAAAGCCAGAAAAGCTCAAAGAAACAACTACAATTCAGACAATCGCTGAACAAAAAAGCGTCCCTAAACGGGACGCTTTTTGATTGTAGTTTATTCCACGACGACGACTATTTCTGTGGAAATGTTTGCGTATAGCCTGACAGTAATCGGGTATTCTCCGGTTTCCTTTATGGGCGCTTTGAGCTCTATGTCCTTTTT
>URVX01000146.1 GCA_900551395.1 uncultured Subdoligranulum sp.
CGTAGCCGCATGGTCGAGATAAACGCGGTTTTTTCTGCCCGTATCGATAAGCTGCGCCAACGACACGGAATCGAGATAAATGTTTATCTGACGGTACAAATCGCTCCAAAGTCCCTTTGTGACGCAATTACAGTTGCCGTTGCTGCATCCGTTGGACAGACATTCCACGATTTCCAGATTGTCTTCAACTGCGCGCAGCACTCTACCAACCGAAATCTCGGCGGGAGAAGCGGACAGCTTGTAGCCGCCGAAAGCTCCCCTCTGCGAGACAACCACTCCTTCCTTTTTGAGCAGTGAAACTATCTGCTCCAGATATCCGTCCGAAACGTAAATGGCGTTTGCAAGTTCCGTTGTGCTGATAAACCCCTTGTCGTAGTCCTGAGCCAGCTTTGCGCAGGCATACAAACCGTAACGGGCTTTTGTCGACATTTTCATGGCATTCAATTCCTATCAATTTACTGTGTTTAGTATAAAACCACTGAATAATATTGTCAAATGATTTGATATAAATACAAAAAATTTCGTCCAATCGTCTTTTTGACGGAACAAATTTTTTACAATCAAAAAGGCAGACGCGAAGTCTGCCTTTAAAAAGCTTTATTCTATTATGTCGTTCTTGTATAGCGGAAATCTTTCGGTCAGAGCCAGCACCTTTTTCGTGCTGTCGGCAAGAGCCTCCTCCCTGCGCTTTATCACGTCGGCAATTACCTCTCCGATGATTTTCATTTCAGGCTCCTTCATGCCTCTCGTCGTCACGCTGGGAGTGCCCAGACGCAGACCGCTCGTGATGAAAGGACTTGCCGTGTCGAAAGGAATACCGTTTTTGTTGGCTGTGATATGAACCTCGTCAAGCAGCTTTTCGAGCTGTTTTCCGGAAATGCCGTCGTCCGTCAAGTCTACGAGCATGAGATGATTGTCCGTGCCTCCCGAAACAAGCTTCACGCCGTTTTCTGTAAGGGACTCGGCAAGCGCCTGCGCGTTTGCGACAACCTGTTTCTGATACGCTTTGAATTCGTCGGATAGCGCCTCCTTGAAGCTGACCGCTTTGGCGGCGATTATGTGCATCAACGGACCGCCCTGCATTCCGGGGAAAACAGCCTTGTCTATCTGCTTTGCCCATTTTTCCTTGCAGAGAATAAGTCCGCCTCTGGGACCTCTCAAGGTCTTGTGCGTCGTGCTCGTCACGACGTCGGCATAAGGAACGGGATTGGGATGAAGCCCTGCGGCTACAAGCCCCGCAATGTGCGCCATATCCACCATGAGTATCGCGCCCACATCGTCGGCTATTTCACGGAACCTGGCAAAATCGATTGTTCTCGGATAAGCGCTGGCGCCGGCGACAATCAGCTTGGGCTTGCACTCGTGAGCGGTTTTTCTCAGTTCATCGTAATCTATCCTGCAATCCGTCCGGCTCACGCCGTAAGGAACGATATTGAAATAGTTGCCCGAAATGTTGACGGGACTGCCGTGCGTCAGATGTCCGCCGTGCGCGAGATTCATGCCCAGTATTGTGTCGCCCGGTCTTAAAAACGCATAGTAAACCGCAATGTTTGCGTTTGCCCCGCAATGCGGCTGCACGTTTGCGTGCTCTGCCCCGAACAGCTGCTTTGCGCGCTCGATTGCCAGGGTTTCAGCCTTGTCGACGTAAACGCAGCCGCCGTAATATCTTTTGCCGGGATAGCCTTCGGCGTATTTGTTGGTCAGATGGCTGCCCATAGCCGCCATGACTGCGGGCGAAACAAAATTTTCGCTGGCAATCAGTTCGATATTCTGTCTCTGACGGTTAAGCTCCTCGACATAAATGTCCGCGATTTCGCTGTCGGTTGCTCTGATGGTTTTGAAATCAATCATTTCTAAAGTCTCCGTAAAAGTTTTTATTCCAGCCTGTCGAGAGAGCTTATTAACTTCGCCCTCGCCGCAAGCCTGCAATTTGTTTTTCTATGCTATGTTTATCCGGACGGACAGGTCTGCGCCGACGTAAATATTCCGCCGTTTTCGCCGAAATTCGGCTTTGCATTTGCTAATTTTTCAACACGTGTTAAAGGCGGGTAAGTACGCGTCAAGCTGCCCGCAATCCGCGAAGCCGCTTCGTACCGAAAATTACGGATTTATTTCGACTCCGCCGCTTCGTCCTTAACCCCGTTTTCGTCTTCACCGACGGCAACCAAAGCCAGAAGCACAGGCTGAAGCTTGTTGCTTTTAGCGATTTTTTTGTCTAAAAGAAACACGACCAGAAAGCCGGCAATGATAAACCCCGCAAAAAGCGTGAGAGACGCCCACTCCGGCAGGCGGCAGAATATACCGATAAGCATGCCCGCGACCGCCAAAGCAAGCGGCAAAATATAAACCAGCAACGAAATCTTCGCCACCGACCCGCTCTCCATTTTTATCTGCACGAGGTCGCCTTCCTTAACGCCCAAAACATTTTCCACTCTGACGTCGATATGACTGTCTTTTGGCTTCATTGCGCACATGCCGCAGGAGGCGCAGGCAGATTTGCGCTGCACCCTCACTACCGCCTCGTTCTTTTCCGTTTTTATTACCTTGCCCTGCTCGGTCATGTCCGTCGTCCTCAATTTTATAATTTTACTCGGACGTTGTCAACTTTCTTCGACATCTTTTACCTCAACGGCAAGCTCGTCAAGCTGCTTTTGCTCTACAATGCCGGGAGCTTCCGTCATCAGACAGCTCGCGTTCTGAACTTTTGGAAAAGCGATTACGTCCTTGATGTTGTCCGTATTTGCAAGCAGCATGGCAAACCTGTCCAAGCCCAGCGCAATGCCGCCGTGCGGAGGCGTGCCGAAATTGAAAGCGTTGACGAAAAATCCGAACCTGTTTTCAATCTGCTCCTGCGAAAATCCGAGCGTCTTAAACATCAGATTCTGAATTTGCTTTTTGTTAATTCTCAGGCTGCCGCCCCCCGCCTCCTGTCCGTTGATGACGATGTCGTACGCTTTGGCGCGCACTTTTGAGGGGTCGCTCTCCATGAATTTCAAATCCTCGTCCTTAGGACTGGTGAAAGGGTGATGCATGGCAACGTAGCGTCCCTCCTCCTCGCTGTATTCGAACAAAGGGAAATCCACCACCCAAAGCAAGTCGTA
>URVX01000147.1 GCA_900551395.1 uncultured Subdoligranulum sp.
CTACGGAAGCCGACGAAATGCTTTCGATGTTTTTAAATCGTTTCAAAAGCTCGGTCTGTCTTTTTTCGCCTATGCCCTCTATTTTGTCCAGCTCGGAGCGAAGCGCGTTTTTGTTGTGCAGACGTCGGAAATAAGTTATCGCAAAGCGGTGAGCCTCGTCCCTTATGTTTATAAGCAGATTGTGGGCGTGACTGTTCGGCGGAAGCCTAATCGGCTCGTTGTCCCGCGTGGTGTAAACAAGCTCCTCCCTTTTCGCCAGTGAAATAAGCTCAACATATATTCCCGTTTTTTCCATTGCTTTTTTCGCGCTGGACAGCTGTCCCAATCCGCCGTCCACGACAATGAGGTCGGGTTTCAAGCCGAAGCTTTCGTCCCCCTCCTTAAGTCTTGTCAGACGCCTCGTAAGCACCTCCTCCATGCTTGCGAAGTCGTTTGCACCCTCCACCGTCTTTATTTTGAAGCGACGGTACTGCGACGCGTCCTTTTCGCCGTCGGTAAACACAACCATGGATGCAACCTTGTCCGTGCCGCTGATGTTGCTGATGTCGTAGCACTCCATTCGGCGGGGCAAAGCAGCAAGGCCGAGAAGATTTTTCAGGTCGTTTACCGCGCCCGTCGTCCTCGCCTTAAGCCTGTCGCTTTTTATCTGACTTTTTTCCAGCTGCTCGGCGGCGTTTGCGTAAGCCATATCCGCAAGCTGTCTTTTGACGCCGCGCACCGGCATAAACACGCGTATTTTTTTGCAGTAGCGCTCGTACAGCAGCTGCTCCAATGCCTGAACGTCGTCGGGATTGCAGTTGAGCAAAACCTGACTACCCACAGAATTGGTTGCGGAAAAATACATAGTGAGAAAGCTGGACAGCGTTTGTCTCTCGTCAAGCCCCGCGTCGGTTACGGGATAATTTTCCACAAGCAGAACCTTGCCCTGTCTGACCATAGTCTGATTTACGACTGCGGTGCGTCCGTTGTGGGCTATCGCAAAGACGTCGAGGTCTACGGGTTTTCCGAGAGTCACGAGCTTGGTTTCCTTGATACGCTCTATCAACTTCAGGCGGTCGCGGAATACTATTGCTTTTTCGTAATTTCCCGATTGGGACGCCTGCTCCATAAGCTCCTTCAAACGAAGCTCCGCCTGCCTTGTGTTTCCGCTAAGAAACTCGACTATTCCCTTCACATAGCCGTCGTACGTTTCTTTGTCCACCTTTCCGATACAAGGCGCGCTGCACCTGCCGATGTGATAATTAAGACACGCGCGAAAATTTTTGGGCACCTTTTCAAAGTCGAGACGGCAGGCTGCCGTCGGATAAATATCTCCCAGCATGGCAAGCAGCTGTTTCGTGCTTCCCATAATAGGTCCGAAGTACCTTGCGCCGTCGTTCTTGACCTTGCGCGTGATTTCGGGACGCGGAAAAGCCCTCCGCAAATCCAGCCTCACGAAGGGATATTGTTTGTCGTCCTTCAACATAATGTTGTAGGGCGGAGAATATTTTTTTATCAGAGTGTTTTCCAATGCCAACGCGTCGGTTTCGCTTTTGGTTATGATATAACGCATGTCGACGATGTGCGACAGCATTGCCATAACCTTTTCCGTCTTGTTGGAGGACACGAAAAAATACTGCCTGACGCGGTTGCGCAGGTTCTTCGCCTTTCCGACGTAGAGGACCTTCCCGTCCCCGTCAAAATAAATATAAACGCCGCTGTCGGTAGGCAGATCGCGAAGCTTGTCCTGTAAACTCATATTAAGATTATATCACAAACTCGCATAATTGTGCATATAATATCCGAAAGGACGGGAAAATCAGTTTGCTGCTGCGGCATAACCGACGAATTCAACCCCGCAAAGCAGAATATCGTTGATTTTGTTGTCTGTCAGGCGATAAAAAACTATTTTGCCCTGCCGCTCGCTTTCCACTATGCCCATGCTTCTCAGGCTTTTCAGCTGATGTGAAACCGTCGTCTGGTTCATGCGGCACACATCGGCAAGGTCGGTCACGCACATGCGGCTGATTGCCAGCGCGGAAATGACTCTCAGCCTGCTGCAATCGGAAAACAGCGCGAAAAAGTCGGCAAGCCTTGACGCCGACTTGACGCTGGGCAGATAATAAGAAACTTCTTTTCTGGTTTTGTTGTCGAGAATTTCCATGAAATTATTTTAAATCCGGTACACTTGCGGATTTTCGCGCATATTGTAGTAAAGAAACGACGTTTGTCAAAAGGAGGTCTGTATGAACATCGGAAATAATCTTTTGTACCTGCTGCTGCTCTATGCGGTGCTGGACAAAAACAACAAATTAAGCGTGACGACCGGTTTGCTCATAGCAATAGGAATCATGATATTCAGCGCGTGCTGCAATCCTTGCGGAAACCGCTGTCCGGGAACAAATCCGACCATAGGTCTCAACAACAGCTTTGCCTTTGCCAACGGAATAGCAGTTTAAAAAAAGCGTCCCGAAAGGGACGCTTTTAATTTTCTTCCGGCGGAGGGTTGTCGCCTCCGTTTCGTTTTCTTATCAAGGAGGAAATGTACTTCAAGCCTCCTCCCGCAATGAGGTCGTAAGGCACAAGCGCAGCCTGAGGCACGAGAAGAAACACCCACAAAAACCACTCCAAAGAAGTATATTGATTCCAGTATTCAGAAAAAAACAAATAGGTAAGCAACACCAACAGCCCCAGCGCTATTTCCAGAACGGCGTACTTGACAAGCCATTTAAACGGCGTCGTCAGCCTGCTCCTGTCAACATAAGTCTTGACAATCATATACGGCGCGAAAAAGACCGCAAAAGGCAGCACATAGAAAAATCTGCCGGAAATAATCATAGACAGAGCTGCCGCAACTGCGGCTATGGCTATGCAGTAGCCCAACGTCCTGTCATAGGCAAGCGCGGGAATAACCGTCACGAAAGACGCGACTATCGAAAGAGTTATCGTTACGGGCAGATATACCGCGCCGATAAGCAGCACGGACGCAATAGCGCCCATAACTCCCGCCAGAGCGATTTTGTTTGCGCGTTTCATCCGCAGAAGCCTCTGCCGCAGCACTCGCAGCAAAGATTGGCAAGGCAAACGTCGCCGCAGCAGCTGCCCGTGCA
>URVX01000148.1 GCA_900551395.1 uncultured Subdoligranulum sp.
TTCGGGTAAACTCCTTTTCCAACGCGAAATATGCCTGTTCGAGAGCATGTATATCCTTGAATTTCTTCATTTCGCCTTGCTTCAAGCGTCCGCCTCCTTTTTTTCGGGCTGCGGCTGTGCGGAAAGCATGGCCTTGTGCTGCCTGATATGCTTAAGCGCCGCAGCCTCCGCCTCCTTGCCAAGTTGGGCAGCCTGACCGCTAATCACGAAACGCACGTGCTCGTCTATATGTATCTCGTGATTGTCTATTTCAAGCGGCGCCTCAACCTCCGTTATGTGCAGATTTTCGCGCTCGGCTTTTTTGACGTGCAGTTGATTCAGGTTCTGCGCCGTTTCCCAATTTCCGAAGCCCATCATTTCAAGAATTTTAACCTTGTTCGTGGGCGAAACCCGCCCCGTTTCGTCGCTCAAGAGACCTGCGTTGAGCAAATCCATAACCATACTCTTGCGCGACGCGGGCGTTTCGTTCAAATCGTTTTCCGTTTCGAAAACCACGTCGTCGCTGCTTATGTCGCTGCCTCTAAAATAAAACACCTCTATGCTACCGTTGTCGCCCACCACCTTTTCGAGGCGGGCGGCGGACGCAAACTGCTTGTACAACCTCAGAATATGCTGCCCCATATTCTTGATTGCGCCTCTTATCTGCTCCGCGCTGACGGCAAGCCTCGTGTCGTCCTGCTCTATCAGAAGCTGAAGCGCCACGCCACTGGTAAGTCCCGTCTGAGTGCGGCTGTTCCGCATAAACTCCGACACGCCGGAAACCTGCAAAAATTCCGAAAGCAGTCTCTGCTCCTCGAGGTTGAAATCGTCGGGCACGCTGCCCGAGCTCAAAAGTCTGGGAAGATTTGCGCCCTGCCGATAAACTATTACCTTGCCGGGAGTCAGCCACTCGCCGTCCACCAGCTCGGTGTCAATCGAGCCGTCCTCCACCGCCAGCACTCCCATAGATATTCTGTTGAGAAACTCGTGCTTGCGGCATTTGACGGCATTGTACGCCCTCTGGAGAGGTATGAGACGCTCAATCATGGAAACGCCCCAGAAGCAGCCCGCCCAGAGTATGGAAACCTGTCTTACAAACGGGAAATCCCTCTCTCCGTCCGTGCCGTTTTTGTAAGGCAGAGGTCCCGCATAAACGAGCACGTCGCCCGCAACGACGACAAGCTCGCCGTCCGGCTTTTGCTTTGTGGGCTTCGTATATCTTTCAATCACCAGCACGGCGTCCTTTTTGACCTGCTCGGTCACACTGGGCACCGTCTTGTTGTAGCTGCGTCCGCCCATCGAAGCCCCTCCGTCAAGCGAAAATACCTTAAGCTCCTCTCCGGCGACGTCCACGCCCCAGATTTCTTTGACCTCCGCCGAAGAATATGCCTTTGCGTGAATTATGCTCTTGCATTCGTCGAGGTCGGCGCACACGCTGCTGTCGGGATAAATTTCAAAGGGCGGAACTACGCTCACCGAAACGTCCCCGCAGGTGTAAACCTTGTCGTCGCTTTTGATTCGGACGCCCTTTTCTTTGTCCCATAAAATTTTGTAAAACACCGTTCCGCAAGCCTCGCTCCACATGGTCCCCTTGTCTATAAGCCCGTTGACCGAAAGCTTTTCCGAGCAGCTTTCCAAAATCTTCTTGGCAAGCTTTGCCGAATTTACGTCCTTGTCCTCGTCGGAAAAGGGTCTGACCGTCATTTTCGGACGTACTCTGGAAAGCTTTGCAAGGCGCGTTTCGTATACGGGCGCGATGTGGTTAAACACCTGCTTTTCCTGCCACTCGTAGGTCGATTCGTCGGCAACGATGCTGTCGCCCGCAACGGAGCAATACTGATTTCCGGCAAGGAAATTCAGATTGAGCTGCCAGTTAAGCTCATAAGGTCTGCGCGCCTGCTGACGCTCCTTAAAGTCGTCCAGAATTTCAGCAACCAGCTCCTCGGCAAAACGGTCTGCAACCGTTTTGTCCTTTCTTTTTTCGTTTTTTTCCTTTTTCATTGACTCTCCTTTTCCCCCGCCGCGTCCGCGCCGCAATCGGAAGCTTTGATCAGCGCGTCCAGCAGTCTGGTTTTTTCCTTTTTGAGCTGCTCGTCGCTGAGAAAAGAAAGGTCGGTTTCTCCGTCTTTTTCGTTGAGCTCGAGCAGCGTTTTTGCGGCGGCAAGGTCGGGAGAAACATATTTGGTGGTTATGCGCCGTTTGACAAGCTTCATTTCCTCTCCTACGGAGGCGTACTCGTCCACGTTTTCTTTAACCTTGTAGCCCATAGCCTTTTTCACCAGCATTTTTTCCACGGAGGATTTGTAATCCTTCATCTGTTTGCCTTAAGCCTCCTGATCAATTTTTCTTTGTCGCGGGCAATAACGGATTTTTCCTCGGGTAGCCTTTTGGGCTCGGGACGCGAACAGAGATAATATCTCAATTCGTCCAGCGCATGGTCGTCCTTTTTTGCAGGCAAATCATTGTTTCCCCACCTGTACCCCTTTAGCTCTCGTATCAGATTCACGCAGCTGCGGAAGATATACAGACGAGGACCGAATTCGCCCGCCTTGAGAAATTGCTTCACACGGTTTATGCCGGAATACAAATCCTTGTTGACGCGCGCATTGACGTTTATGCCCTGCTCGAAAAACAGCTCGGACACGGACTTTGAGGCAGCCAGCGTGCGTTGGTTGGCTGCCGAGTCTATAAGAGCGTTTATCCTGCCCTTGCCGTCAGTATGCCAGTTGAGCTGCGCAGAAATCTCTTTTATGCGCGCGGCGTGCCACGCAACGTCCTTTTTCGCCGCGTAATGCTCGGCGACGACGAAAACCACGCCGTCGCCGTTTATCGCGTACCAATGGCAGCTTAAAGGATTGTTCAGTCCGGGGTCGATTGACAGCATATCCTGCCAATCAAACGGCACGTCGAAAGGATCAATTACATGCACCGCAGGGTCGAACTCCGAATAAACAGGTCCGCTGTCCGAAACGAATCTTCCGTAGCGTCTGCTTTCCAGCTCGTCCTCCGGCATAAACTCGGTCAGAGCCTTGATTTCCTCCCCGTCCAGCCACGGATTGTCCGCCGATTCCATAAAGCAGCACCACACC
>URVX01000149.1 GCA_900551395.1 uncultured Subdoligranulum sp.
GGGGAAGCAAAAATGAATTTTCATGGCAAGGACATCAAGATTTTTGCCGCAAGCGCAAACCAGCGCATGGCAAAGCAGATTTCGGAGTGCCTGGGATTGTCCATGGGCAAGAGCGAGGTCGGCACGTTCAGCGACGGGGAGATCTCCGTTCACCTGTGCGAGACCGTCCGCGGAAAGGACGTGTTTCTGATTCAGTCCACGTCCGCTCCCGTCAACAACAATCTGATGGAGTTACTGATCATGATCGACGCGGCGCGGCGCGCTTCCGCCGGCAGGATCACCGCCGTCATTCCCTTTTTCGGGTATGCCAGACAGGACAGAAAAGCGCGCGCGAGAGATCCCATTACCGCCAAGCTGGTGGCAAATCTGTTGGAAAAGGCGGGCGCGGACAGAGTGCTTACCATGGACTTGCACAGCACTCAGCTTCAGGGCTTTTTCGATATCCCCGTGGACAATCTGCTCGGCATGCCTGTGCTGGCAAAATATTTTCTAAAAAACGGCTTTAAGAACGACGACCTCGTCATCGTGTCTCCTGATGTCGGCAGCGTGACGCGCAGCCGGTCTATGGCGGCAAAGTTCAACGCCCCGCTGGCGATTATCGACAAGCGTCGTCCCAAGGCAAACGTCATGGAGGTCATGAACATTATCGGCGACGTCAAGGACAAGGTCTGCCTTATGCTGGACGACATGATAGACACCGCAGGTACCATAACTCAGGGTGCGAAAGCGCTTTCCGACGCGGGTGCGAGAGAGGTTTACGCTTGCTGCTCTCACGGCGTGTTCAGCGGACCGGCAATGCAGCGCATACAGGACAGCCCCTTGAAAAAGGTTGTCATTCTCAACACTATTCAGCAGCCGCAGGACAAGCTTATCGACAAAATAGAGGAGGTTTCCGTTGCGGAAATTTTTGCCGAAGCCATAGAGAGAATTTATTCCTACATATCCGTTTCCACTCTGTTTGAATAAAATTTTATATTTGCCGCGTCCCTTGCAAAAGGGACGCTTTTTTTATTTTCGCAGACCTTCAACCTTGTCAAAAAAGTAATTTCCGTTATCCTGCGCTCATAAAATTCATTATGAACAAAAAAAAGTGGACAAAGGCAGTTGCCGTCATTTTGCTGTGCGCGTTTATGCTTGCCGCGCCCTTTGTCGTGCTGCCCAATCTGCCCCGTTCCGATTTGTTCGTTGCGGGAGCCAGGTTCGAGGGAATTCTGGAATTGTGGCACATTGAGAGCTTCGAGGGGGGCGTGGGCAGCAGAGCCGGCTGGCTGAAACGGCGGAGCGCCGCTTTTGAAAAGCAGAACAAGGGCTGTCTTGTAAATGTGACCGTTCTGACGGCGGAGCAGGCAGCCGAAAAGCTGGAGGCGGGAGAAAGGTTCGATATGGCAAGCTTTTCGGCGGGGGCGGGCTTTAATCTTTTGCCTTATCTTTCGCCCTACGGCGGTGAAATTTCGGGCGTGCGTGCGGATTATCTCAAGGGCGGACAGCTCAACGGAAAGGTGTACGCGCTGCCCTATATGGCGGGCGGCTACACGCTGGCTGCGCAAAGCAGAAATCTGACGGGTTTTGAAAACAAAAATTTGGCGGAAAATATATTCGGCTTTGCTTTTGAAAAAAAGGTGGGAAAAAAAACCGTCAGGCTTGCTTCCGTGGCGTGCGGCTACGGCGTCTTCAATCAGCCTTGCCTCGCCCTTGCGCTTAACGTGTCGGGGAGCCGCCGCGACGATTTGCTTGACGCGGGACTGACGCAGTACGAGGCTTACGAAAAGTTTCTCACGGGCAGCAATCACACCGTGCTGCTCGGAACGCAGAGGGATATTTGCAGACTGACCAACAGAATTGAACAGGGGCGGCTGGGCGAGTGCGTATTTCAACCCGTAAACGGCTTTACCGACCTTGTGCAGTATATTGCCGTCGGAGATACAACCGCAAAAAAAGCGATTTATGCGGAAAAATTTGCCTCTTTTCTCGTGGGCGAGCAGTCTCAGCAGAAGCTCACCGAGGTCAGGATGTTTTCCGTAACGTCGCAAAAGCTTTACTCCGAGGGAGAAATGGCAGAGCTGGAGCAGGCGCTTTCAAGCATAAAGACGTTAAACGTCTTTACCGACCCGTCCATTTTGTCCGCTATGCGTTCCGAGGCTCTCAAGGCTCTCGACACTGGAGAGAAAAAAGGGCTGGAAAGGTACCTGTGCTGAATTGTCAATAAATTTCACTTTAAAAATTACCTGCCTCAATCGTTTGTAAATCAATCGGTTTTGGTGTAAAATAAGGAGAACCTTAAATGCGCGATTTTTTGATTGCTTCGGGGATATATTTCGAGGAAAATGTTCCGCTTAAAAAGCTTACGACCTTCGGCACCGGAGGAGCGGCGAAAATCGTCGTTCAACCGAAGGACACTCGTGAGCTGTGCGCCGTCATAGCCTTCTGCAAGGAGCACGCCCTTCCGTTTTTTTGTCTGGGCGGCGGCAGCAACGTGCTGGCTTCGGACGACGGCTATTCGGGAGTTGTGATTGTCGTCGGGCGTTTCATGTCGCAGATTTATTTTGAAAACGGAACGCTTGTCGCCCAGGCGGGCGCCAAAGCGTGTCAGGTGGCCCATTTCGCCTGCATCAACGGACTTTCGGGAGCAGAGTTTCTTGCGGGTATCCCCGCCTGCGTCGGCGGAGCGGCATACATGAACGCAGGCTGCTTCGGCAGAGAAATGTCCGATGCAGTTGCGGGAGTTGTGGCAGCGGACGAAAACGGCGAGCACGAGTTCGGTCACACAAGGTGCGGCTTCGGTTACAGGCGGTCGGCTTTTCAGTCAAACGGCATGATTATCACTCGCGTAAGCTTCGGCTTGAAACCCGAAGCCCCTGACAAAATCAGAGCTGC
>URVX01000150.1 GCA_900551395.1 uncultured Subdoligranulum sp.
AGCCGCGCGACAGCTCCCGTCTGTTGGTTTACGACGTGACGGCGGACAAAATAGAGCACAAGCGTTTTTATCAGATAGAAGAAGAGCTGAAAAAGGGGGACGTGCTTGTTGTCAACAACACGAAGGTTATCCCCGCCCGTTTATACGGAAAAAAAGTCGGGACGGGAGGCAAAATCGAATTTTTGTTGCTTAAAAGACTGGATTATACGGATTGGGAGGTTATTTTAAAGCCCGGCCGCATTGCCAAAGCGGGAGCCGAATTCGAATTCGGCAACGAGTTGAAGGCTAGGATATTAGAGGTCAGAGAGGACGGCAACAGAATTATCAGATTTTATTTCGACCGCGTGTTCGAGGATATCCTTTCGCGCATAGGGGAAATGCCATTGCCGCCTTATATAACGGAAAAGCTGCGGGACAAGAGTCGCTACAACACCGTTTATTCCAAAACGGAGGGTTCGGCGGCTGCGCCCACTGCGGGGCTGCATTTTACCGAAACGCTGCTTGAACGTTTGAAAGCAAAGGGCGTTGAGATAGTCGAAGTTTTGCTGCACGTAGGGCTGGGCACTTTCCGCCCCGTCAAGGAAGAAGATATTTCGAGACACAAGATGCACAGCGAGTTTTATTCGCTAAGCCGAGACGCCGCCCGCGTGATAAATCTCGCAAAGGACGAGGGACGCAGAGTCGTTGCCGTAGGGACGACAAGCGTAAGAGTGCTCGAGAGCGCGTCGTCGGAGGACGGACGTGTCGCCGCAGGCTCGGGAAACACGGAAATTTTTATTTATCCGCCTTATCGCTTCAAAACGGTGGATGCGCTGATAACGAATTTTCATCTTCCCAAAAGCACTCTGCTTATGCTTGTTTCGGCTTTTGCGGACAGAGAAAAAATTCTCAAGGTTTATGACGTCGCCGTGAAAGAAAAATACAGATTTTTCAGCTTCGGGGACGCAATGTTTTTGAAAAAATGACGGAAAAAAAAGAGCTTTTCAAATTTGAATTGTTGAAGAAGGACTCTGGCAGCGGCGCAAGACTGGGGCGGTTTTACACGCCGCACGAGATAGTGGATAGTCCGGCTATCATGCCGGTGGGCACGGCTGCAAGCGTAAAAGCCGTTTTGCCCGATACGCTACACGAAATCGGCTGCCAGATTCTGTTGTCTAACACTTATCATCTTTATCTCAGACCGGGACACGAAATCGTTGCGAGAGCGGGCGGACTGCACAAATTCATGAATTGGGACAAGCCCATTTTGACTGACAGCGGAGGCTTTCAGGTGTTTTCGTTGGGGGCGCTTAGAAAAATTACTCAAGACGGCGTTACTTTTTCCTCTCATATAGACGGAAGCAAGCACTTTTTTTCGCCCGAAAAAGTCATGGAAATAGAAAACGCGCTCGGAGCGGACGTCATTATGGCGTTTGACGAGTGCTCGGACTACGGCTGCGGCGAAGACTATGCGAAAAAAGCCATGTACAGAACTCTGAATTGGCTGGACAGGTGTCATGCCGCACACTGCAGAGAGGATCAGATGCTTTTTCCGATAATTCAGGGCAATTTTTTTCCTCGTCTGAGAGAAGAAAGCGCCAAAGCCACTGTTCCGTATGCGAAATGCGGCATTGCTATAGGCGGTCTGTCGGTTGGCGAGCCTGCAGATCTGATGTATGAAATGCTGGACGTTTTGCAGCCGCTGTACCCCGAAAACATGCCGCGTTATCTCATGGGAGTCGGCACTCCGGATTATATTATCGAGGGCGTAATGCGCGGCATCGATATGTTCGACTGCGTTCTGCCTACAAGGATAGCCCGCAACGGCACTGCGTTGACTTCAAAGGGAAAGGTAGTGGTAAGAAACGCGAAATACAAGGAGGATTTTTCTCCTTTGGACGAAAGTTGCGACTGCTATTGCTGCAGGAATTTTTCCAAAGCCTATCTTAGACATCTCGTGAACTGCAACGAAATAGAGGCGGCAATGCTTTTGTCGATTCACAATATAAGCTTCCTTTTGAAGTTTACCGAAAACATACGCATTGCAATCGCGCAGGACAGGCTTGGCGAATTTCGCGAAAATTTTTATCGCGATTATTATAAAAAGGTCTAAATTGATTGCTTTTTGGGCAATAATGGTATATACTGTTTCAACAATCTATTATGAGGTAAAAAATACATGTTGAGCAATTTATTATTCTTTTTTGAAGAAGACTCCCAAAAAAATAATTGGGGAACTTGGGTTATGCTCGGAATATTGGTCGTGCTTATAGTGGTTTTCATGATTTTCAACGCACGCAGCAAGAAAAAGAACAAAGCCGCGCAGGATGAAATGTTCAAAAGCTATGTGCCCGGCTCCATAGTCACTACGATTGGCGGAATTGTGGGCACGATTGTGAGCGTTGACGACATAAACGAAACTTTCGTTATGGAAACCGGTATGGGCGACAGCAAAACCACTATGAAATTTCTTAAAAAAGCGGTTTATAAAATAGAACGACCCGAAGAACATAAGGAAGTCGAAGAAATAGTCGAAACAAACGAAATTAAATAACGTCCCGAAAGGTATAAATCGACAAGCCTCCGAATAAGTATTTATTGTACTTTAGGAGGTTTTTCTTATGTCCAACGCAGCGGTAAAAAGGAGCAATTCCGGCGAAATAATCAGAGGCGGGCTGTTGAGCTTTGTTTTCGCGACTATTCTCGTGCATATCTTTTCTATGATAGTCAAGCTGACAAACATGTCGGCAAACGCAGTGCCGATAGTAATTCAGGTCATAAAAGTTCTAAGCGTGTTTCTCGGCGTGTTTTTCTCGCTTAAAAACAGAGAAAAATGCTGGCTCAAGGGAATTTTAAGCGCATTGCTTTTCGCGGTATT
>URVX01000151.1 GCA_900551395.1 uncultured Subdoligranulum sp.
TTTGATTGTTTTTTTCATATCGGCACCGTTTATTGTTTAATTATACCGCAACGGAGAAATTTTTACAACTGTTTTTCAAATTCTTGAATTTCCGCGCAGTTGTGGTATAATTTTCAAAAGAGCTTTAAGCTATACTGACGAGGTAATATTTATGAGTCTGACCGCCTGCGAAAAAGAGGTTTTTGCAAGGATTCTCAAGGAAGAGCTTGTGCCCGCCACCGGCTGCACGGAGCCTATCGCTATCGCTTACGCCGCCGCCGTCGCAAAAAGGGCGCTGGGAAAAGCTCCCGACAGCTGCGCGGCTGAAGTGAGCGGCAACATTATAAAAAACGCAAGGTGCGTCGCCGTTCCCAACACGGGCGGACTCAAGGGCATAGAGGCGGCGGTTGCGGCGGGAGTGGTTGCCGGAAACGCCGAGCTTGCGCTTGACGTGCTCGGCGCCGCGTCTGGCAGCGAGGAGGAAATTCGCCGCTTTTTGGCAAGCCGCGAAATCTCCGTTTGTCCTGCGGCGGGCGACGCCTTGTTTTTCATAAGCGTGACCGTGCGCGCGGGAGAGTCTTTTGCTAGGGCGGTCATCGAAGGATTTCACACGAATCTCGTGCTTATCGAAAAGGACGGAAAGGAGCTTTTCAGGTCGGGCGGCAAAGACAACGCGTGCTGCGTTGCCGACCGCAGTCTGCTCACTGTGGAAAAAATCGTGGAGTTTGCCGATACGGCGGAGCTTGAGGAAATAAGGGAAAGTTTGGAAAGGCAGATAGCCTTCAATTCCGCTATTTCGGAGGAGGGCTTGAGAGGAGATTGGGGCGCCAACGTAGCAAAAATAATATTGAAAACCTTCGGCGAGTGTCCCGAGGCAAGGCTCAAGGCGGCTGCCGCCGCAGGCAGCGACGCGCGCATGGGCGGCTGCGACAAGCCGGTGATTATCGTGTCCGGCAGCGGCAATCAGGGAATAACGGCAAGCATGCCCGTTGTGGAATACGCCAAACAAAAAAATGCCGACAGGGAAAGGCTGCTTCGCGCTCTTATTGTCTCGGATTTGACAACCATACACCAGAAAACGGGGATAGGAAGATTGTCCGCGTTTTGCGGCGCGGTAAGCGCGGGCTGCGGCGCCGCTGCCGGCATAGCTTATCTGGACGGCGGTGATTTTTCAAGAATAGCGCACACAGTCGTAAACGCGCTTGCGATATGCTCGGGGATGATTTGCGACGGGGCAAAGCCCTCCTGCGCTGCAAAGATAGCCGCCGCCGTAGACGCCGGGCTTTTGGGCTACGCCATGAGCTTAAACGGAAAAGAGTTTCTTGACGGAGAGGGAATAGTCGTCAAGGGCGTTGACAACACGATAAAAAACGTGGGCGAGCTTGCCAGCGAGGGCATGGCTCAGACGGACAGAAAAATACTAAGTCTTCTGACGGAAAAGAGGTCGGGACGTTGAAGACGCGCGAGGCGGCAGCCCGCCGCGCCGCAGAACGCTTCGGGCGGTTTTTTGAGGTAAAGACCGCTGACGAAAGCCTTGTTTATCAATATTTTCTTGCGCACGCCGCTCCCGACGGTACGGACTCCGCTCCCGAAATTTTAAGGCGCGACGGAGTGTTTTCGGACGAAGATTTTGCTCTGGCGACAGAGCTGCGCAGGGCGTTTTTCCGTCGCTTCGGCACTGAACGGCTGCTCTATTTCGCCGACGTCGACAACACCGTAACGCAGCGGGGAGAGCTTTCGGAAGAAAAAAAGCGCTTTTTCAACAGCTGGGAGCTGTCTCGTCGGGTAATATTGTCTACCGGCAAAATTTACAAATCCATAGAAAACACGGCGCGTGAGTTGGGACTCGACGCAAATCCCTGCTGCTGCCTGAACGGCGCGGTGCTTTACGACGGCAGGGGCGGAGAGAGGATAATCGCCGGTCTCAGGGAGGCGGCGCGCCCCGCCGCGCGCATGCTTGCCGAAAAGGGCTTGAGCTATGTGCTTTATTATCCCGACGCGCTGCGCTTGGAGACTGCGCTCAGGCAAAAGGACCTTGATAATCTTGCCAGATACGACGAAATGTTTCTGGACAAGGGCGGAGAAACCGATTACAAAAAGGTAATCAAGCTGCTGGCATTCGTGGACGAGGGGGACGCCGAAAAAGAAGCCGTTGTGGACGCCGCGGCAAGGGCGATAAATTTAAAGGCGCTGCGCACCGCTCCCCACAGCTACGAAATCGTGTCTCCGCTTGTTGACAAGGGGCGCGCCTTGAAGCTGACGGCGGAAAGCTTGAACGAGCATTTCCGCATGACTGCGGCAGTGGGCGACAGCATGAACGACTTGCCTATGCTTGCAAGCTGCGGCTTGCCTTTCGCGGTGTCCGACGCTTCAGACGCGCTGGCGGTTTTTGGCTTTCCTTCCGCCGGAGCGGACAGAAAAACCGACCTGCCCGAGTTGTTTGCCTCGCTTGCGAGCGGAAATTTTTAATAATAATAAAAGAGAGGGTTTTCAAATGAAAAAGCTGTCTACAAGCGAAATCATTTCGATAGTTTCGATAGTGGTTTCCATTATTATCGTGGTGCTGGAGGAAAAAACCGACGAGGTCACAAAGTGGATAATCTTCGGTCTGCTGTTTGCCGCTCTGATTGTTTACAGCACGTTGGTTGTTGTCAGACACCTCAAGATAAAACGCGGGATAAGCAGCACCATACTTATCGGCAAAACCAAAAAGTACACAATGAAAATAGTGCGGCTTGCGCAAGCCAGCGAAAAGCAGCTCAAGCGTTTTGCGTTTTTAAAGGGACTGCGCGGAGTGGAGAGGCACAACAAGCTGCTGCTCAAAAAATGCCGCGGAGACCTCAAAACTCTTGTCCGCAGCGAAA
>URVX01000152.1 GCA_900551395.1 uncultured Subdoligranulum sp.
GCTCCATTATGCGGGATGACCGCCAATGATCTCCATTCAAAATCACATTCTCCTGTTTGTTTTTTATTATATCGAAATAAAGTTAAATTATATAATATTATTTTTGAAATAGTTTATTGATATTTTGTTTTTTACCTCGTTTAAAATCAGATTTAGCGGAAAAAATTAATTATGAGGTATTTGCAATGAAAACCGAACCGTTTGCGGAATTTGAAAAAAACATCGATTGCAGAGAAATCCGTTACAATGATAAAACAGTAAAACAAACAAGGAGAAAATCATGAGCAAAAGGACTCCCGACGATTTTGTCGAAATAGACAAATCGAATTATAAGGAATACGTTTTTGTCAAGTCGCCTAAATCCTCGCATTGGAAGAATATGATGTGGGCGTTCCTGATTGGCGGCGCGATATGCGTGCTGGGACAGTGCTTTATCGAATTATACGTTTGGCTGGGCATAGTGAGAGAGCAAGCCAGCGTTCTAGCGTCGGCTACGCTTGTGGCTTTGGCTGCGATTTTTACCGGCATAGGCATTTACGACAAGCTGGGCAGGTTTGCGGGAGCCGGCAGCACGATTCCCATTACCGGTTTTTCCAACGCGGTTGTCGCGCCCGCGCTTGAATTCCGCTGCGAGGGTATGATTTACGGCTTGGGCGCGAAAATGTTTCTCGTTGCAGGACCGGTCATCGTAAACGGAGTGGCAATTTCCATCGTTATTGCGTTGATTACGCTTCTCGTGGGGGCATTCTGATATGGGAACGAATATAGAAACTTCATTTAAAAAACGCACCATATATTTCGACAGAGTTTTCTGGCAGGAGGGTTTCGCCCTTGCCGGTCCAAAGGAGCTCAAAGGAAAGCTGGGGGAAAAATTCGATTTTACTCTGATAAACGATAAGTTCGATCAGGACACCTTTGAAAAAGCCGAAAGAAAAATGTTCGAAACCGCCCTGGACGGACTGCTTGCCAAGTCCAAAAAATTGCCGATTGAAATAGACGTCGTATTGGGCGGCGATTTGCTCAATCAGTGCGTTTCCACCTCGTTTGCTATGAGAAAATCCAGCGCCTCGTTTTTGGGACTTTACAACGCCTGCGGAACTTATGCGGAAAGCCTTATTTTGGGCGCGGCGCTGGTGGATAAATTTCTTGACAACGCCGTGTGCGTAAGCGGCAGTCATTTCTCCAGCGCGGAGCGGCAGTACCGTTATCCGCTGGAGCTGGGAGTGCTCAGGTCGCCTATGACGCAGTGGACGTGCACCGGTGTAGGCTGCTCTCTCCTTAGCAGAGAAAAGACGGAAAACGCTCCGCGTATTGTTTCCGCTACGATGGGACGGGTTATCGATTTCGGAATAAAGGACGTGAACAACATGGGCGCGGCTATGGCGCCCGCCGCCAAGGACACGCTCTCGCAATATTTTGAAGATACGGGAAAATCGCCAGATGATTTCGACCTTATTCTTACGGGAGATTTGGGAAAGCTGGGAAAGGATATTTTGATTGACCTTATGGACCGCGAGGGAGTGGATATGACTAAGAATTACGCCGACTGCGGCGCCGCGCTGTATTACGAAAAACAAAAGACCTATCAAGGAGGCAGCGGCGCTGCCTGCAGCGCGATTGTCGCCAACGGTATTGTGCTGGACAATCTGCGTAAGGGGCAAATGAAAAATGTGCTGCTTATCGGCACGGGCGCGCTTATGAGTCCGCTGACCGCTTTTCAGGGGGAAAGTATTCCGTCGATAGCGCACTGCGTGGAAATATGCGCGGAAAATTCTGATTCGGAGGATATGCTAAATGCTGTGGCTGACATTTCTTAAGGCTTTTCTTGTCGGAGGCGCGATTTGCCTTATCGGACAGATAATCATAAACTGGACTCATCTCACAAACGGCAAGATATTGGTAATATTTCTTCTTGCGGGAGCGGTGCTTCAGGGCTTCGGCGTATACGAATATCTGATTGAATGGGCGGGCGCCGGCGCAAGCGTGCCGATAAGCGGCTTCGGCTACGCGCTTGTCAAGGGCGCGGTTGAAGCGGCGAAAGCCGACGGAGTGGTGGGCGCCTTTACGGGCGGACTTGCTGCATGCGCAACTGGCGTGTCTGTTGCGATTTTCTTCGGTTATCTCGTGGCGCTTATTTTCAAGCCCCGCACTAAAACCTTCTGATTTGGCGGGGACAAGCACTAAAATACCTTTTGCGGAATAAACTAATGTAAAAGGAGAGGTGACAGTGCACACGAAACACGCCGCAAAGAAAAGCGGAAAATTGAAAAAGCTTCGCAGGGGCTTGATTTTGCTTCTGCTGCTGATTGCAATAATCGTGCTTGTCATCTACATGCTGAATTCGGTCGGACCCGTTATCGTTTCCGTGAGCGAAGCCAGAATACGCGCCCTGACCACTTCCGCCGTCAACAGCGCGATTTTCGAGGTCATGACGGAGCCTGCCAAATACAGCGAGCTAATCACTATAGAAAAGGACAACGAGGGAAACATCACTCTGATAGAAGCAAATGCCGTAGTTATAAACAATCTTGCCCGCGCGATGGCGAAGCAAACCGAAACTTATATGGAAGCCATAGGAGAGCAGGTGATTAAAATCCCCGTAGGAACGCTGTCGGGAAGCCCTCTGCTGTCGGGAAAAGGACCTAAGGTGACAGTGAAGGTCGTGCCTGTGGGGTCCGTAAAGTGTCATTTCGTTTCCGAATTTGAGGAGGCGGGGATAAACCAATCGAGGCATAAAATATATCTTGACATAATAACCAATGTTTCGATAATTTTGCCTACCTCTCAGACAACGGTAAAAACAA
>URVX01000153.1 GCA_900551395.1 uncultured Subdoligranulum sp.
GGCGGCGGACGCGCTTTATTTGTCCAAAATCTGCGAAAAGGTTTATCTCGTGCACCGCAGGGACAGGCTGCGCGCCTCCAGGGTTTATTACGACGCTCTGAAAAAAAGCGGCGTGGAGATACTTTTCGACAGTCGTGTCGTCGGGCTTGAAAGCGACAAGGTCTTGACCGGAGTGGCGATAGAGGACGTCGTAAAGGGCGACAGGAGAGAAATTCCCTGCGCAGCGCTGTTCGTCGCTGTGGGCAGGCAGCCCGAGACGGATTTGGTCAAAGGTCAGCTTGCGCTCGACGAAAACGGATATATAACAGCCGACGAAACAACAAAGACCTCAATAGAGGGCGTTTTTGCGGTGGGCGACGTGCGCACCAAGCCGCTGCGACAGATTGTGACTGCCGCAGCCGACGGAGCAACCTGCTCGCGCTTTCTTGAGGAGTTTCTGAAATGAAAAATAAGTTCGGATGCAAGTTTAATCCGACGAAAAAAAGGACGCCTTTCTTAAGGCGTCTTTTGTCTTTTTTGTTTATTTCAAAAGGATTTAAAACTTTAACTGCCTTGCGGCAGGAATGAAAACAAAGCTTTTATAAATTTGTCTTGCGTCATGCAAAAATACTGCCTTTTTTACGTGCGATTCGTAAGCTTGAAAACGTCGGCGGGTCTGCCTATGACGATTATGTGGTCGTTTGCATCGAAGACATAATTGGCTTCGGGCAGCACCTTTACGTTGCCGCCTTTTTTGATTGCCAGCACGTTTATGTGGTAGGTTTTGCGGACGTCTATTTCGCTTATGCTTTTGCCCGTCCATTTTTTGAGTATAGGTATTTCAAAGATGGCGAAATCGTCCGTGACCTCGACGAAATCGAAAATATTTTTGGCGTTGTGTCTGATAGCCAGCTTTTCGGCTATGTCTCTTTCGGGATAAACCACCTCGTCCGCTCCGTTGCGCAGCAGGAATTTTGCTTGCAGGTCGCGGTTGGCTTTGCTTACCACATATTTTGCGCCCAGCTCCTTTAGCAGTGACGTGATTTCCAGCGAGGACTGAAAGTTGTCGCTTATTGTGACAAAGCAGATGTCGAAGTTGTTGACTCCGAGGCTTCTTAAAACACCTTCCTTGGTGCAGTCGCCTATCATGGCGTTTGTGAAGCGCGGGGCAAGCTCGTTTATTATGTTTTCGTCCTTGTCCACAATCATGACGGAGTTGTTGAGCTCCGTAAGCTTTTCCGCAAGGTGGCGTCCGAGACGGCCGATTCCGATAATCAGAATGTTTTTCATTTTTCCTCCATTAGCCGATAAGAATTTTTTCTACGGGACACTTGGTCAGAATAGGTTTGTTTTGCGTAAATGCAAGCGTAAAGGAAAGCGCTCCCACTCTGCCCATAAGCATGAGCAGCATCAGAATGATTTTTGACGCGAGCGAGAGGTCGGGGGTTATGCCCGTCGACAGACCTACGGTGTTTATTGCCGAAAAAACCTCGATTCCTATATCCGTCAAATCGAAAGGCTCTATGGCGCACATGACGAGCATTGCGGCAAAAATTGCGGCAAGATAGACCGCAAGCAATCCAAGCGCCTGATTGACGAGATTTTTTTCGAGTCGACGCTTGCCAATTACAATGTCTCCGTCGCTGCGGGCGGAGGAAACCACTCCGAGAATAATCACCACCAGAGTCGTGACCTTCAACCCGCCTGCGGTGCCGCCGGGACAGCCGCCTATCAGCATGAGAAACATGGTCAAAAGCAGAGAGCTGTCAGTCGCCGCGGCGTAGTTTACCGTCGCAAAGCCCGCCGTGCGCGGCGTAACCGACATAAACAGACAGACAAGCAGACTTTCGCCGGCGCCCTTGCCGACAAGCAGATTGTTTCTTTCAAACAGCCAGAAGAGCATGGCTCCCGTGAAAATCAGAGCTATCGTGCCGTAGAGGGCTATTTTTGTATGCAGACTGAATTTTTTCGGATTGAAGCCGCTGT
Organism: uncultured Subdoligranulum sp.; assembly: GCA_900551395.1. Taxonomy (GTDB): domain Bacteria; phylum Bacillota; class Clostridia; order Christensenellales; family CAG-314; genus CAG-314. Next base: position 1,966 of record URVX01000153.1, read on the forward strand.
CAAGTACGTCGCTCCATACAATAAAGCCTATGCCGCCCATGAAAACCAGCCCCATTATCGTCAGATTGACAATCCAGTCGCCCGAAAACTGTGCGAGCGAGCCGAAAGCGCCGTATCGCCCCATGAGGTCGTAGCCCGCGTTGCAAAAAGCCGACACCGAGTGGAATACGGAGGAATAAAGCCCTTGCCAGAAGCCCAGCTTGGGGCACAGTCTTGTTGCGAGCAGGCATGCCCCGACGCCTTCGAAAATAGCGGTGCCGACGCTTATGCGGCGGACAAGATGAACAATACCGCTGAGTCTCATGGTGCCGGCGGACTGCATCAGGATTTTCCGCTCGTAAAGACCTATTTTCCGACCGAGAAACATCATTGTCGTGGTTATGAGCGTCATGAAGCCCAGTCCGCCTATTTGAATCATAACGAGGATAACGACCTGTCCGAAGCCCGTCCATTTGAGAAAAGTATCCACCGTGACAAGCCCGGTCACGCAGGTCGCCGACGTTGCGGTGAACAGCGCGTCGATATAATTTGTCCACTCTCCGTCCCTCGAAGCCAAGGGCAGGCACAGCAGAAAGCTGCCCGTAAGTATGACCGCCAGATAGCCGAGTATCAGCAGCTGGGTTTCTTTCAGCTTTATTTTTTTTTCAATTCTGTTTATCGCCATAATGCTTGCGCCAACGTGTTGCGACAAAAGTCTCAAAACGCTATACTAAACCATTATACTACCTGCCCGTCGATAAATCAAGCATTTTGCCGACGGCAGACGGAGGCGAAAGAAAAGCAGCCGTTTGCTTAAGCACACGGCTGCTTTAAA
>URVX01000154.1 GCA_900551395.1 uncultured Subdoligranulum sp.
GTTTGACCTGATTTCCTCATGCTTTTAGCAGATTTATGGCAGCTTAGAATATCTTAGATCCCGAAACCGCACACGAAACAAAAGATTTTTCCGCGTCTACGCTCTCCGCAGTGACTATGGGCGCGGCGGCGTCGAAAAAATACAGAAATTCTTTGCCGCACAATTCCTTAATCTGTTTTAAAAACAGCTCGTCCGTCAAAGGTCCCGTAGCAATTATATTTACGCCTTCGCTTATTTTTTCCGCCACGCGATATTCGATTTTAAGGTTTCCGAATTTTTTCAGCTCCGACGTCACGCAATCGGAAAAAGCATATCTGTCGACCGCCAGCGCGCCGCCGGCAGGCACTGACGTGTTGTCGGCGCATCGGATAAGCAAGCTGTCCAGCCTTCTCAGCTCCGCCTTGAGCACTCCCGACGCCCCCGTAAGAGAATCCGATTTGAGAGAATTGCTGCAAACAAGCTCGGCAAAGCCGTCCATACAATGCGCGGGAGATTTTTTGCGCGGCTTCATTTCCACAAGAGTAACCTCGACTCCTCTTTTGAGCAGTTGATAAGCCGCCTCGCACCCCGCAAGTCCCGCGCCGAATACCGTCGCTTTCATTTTTTCTCCGCATCCATTGAATAACCGCAGTTTTTGTCCATACACCTGTAAACCGTCTTGGTTTTTCCTTCCTTGACAACCATAGGTCCGCCGCATTTTTCGCATCTGACGGGCGCGGGGACGTCCCAGCTCACAAAGTCGCATTCGGGATATCTGCCGCAGCCGTAAAAAATCTTGCCGGTTTTGGAAAATCTTTTAACCACGTCTCCGCCGCATTTGGGGCACTTTGCAACAACCTCCTGCACCGATTTTATGTTTTTGCATGCAGGATAATTGGGACAGGCGAGATATTTTCCGTATCTGCCCGTTTTTTCCACCATAAATGCGCCGCATTTTTCGCATTTGACGTCAGACACCTTTTCCTCGCCCTTGCTTTTCAGACTTTTATTGGTCTTGCACTCGGGACAGGAAAGATATTTGCCGTATGGACCGCGCTTGTAAACCATAAGAGCGCCGCATTTTTCGCATTTGACGTCGCTGGGCTCGTCAGCCACATCCATTTTCGCGCCGCTCAACGCCTCTTTGATTTTTTTTTTGAACGGAGGATAAAAATCGTTGAGGATTTTGTGCCAGTCCGCACCCTCCTCCTCGATCAGGTCAAGCCCCTCCTCCATGTGCGCTGTGAATTTCGCATCCACGATATCGTTGAAATATTTTTCGAGATAAACGGTAACAAGCTTTCCCAGCTCGGTGGGGTCGAGACTTTTGCCGTCCTTTTTGACATATTCGCGCTTGTACAACGTGGAAAGTATGGTTGCGAAAGTGCTCGGTCTGCCTATACCCTTGTCCTCGAGCAATTTTATCAGGCTCGCTTCGGTGTATTTCGCCGGCGGCTTGGTAAATTTCTGTTCGGGCAGGAGCTTTTCAAGCAGCAACCTTTCACCGTCCGTCAAGGGCGGGATTTTTTCGTTGTCTTCCCCCGCCTCGTCTTTCGCGGTCGTCGCGTATATGCGTGTGTATCCGTCAAAGGTCATGGTTTTGCCCGAGCTTTTGAAAGTGTATTCTCCGTTTCTGACCGTCACGTTTATGCTGTCGTAAACGGCTTTTACCGCCTGGGAAGCCAAAAACCTTTCGTAAATCAGCTTGTAGAGTCTGTACTGATTTCTTTGCAGCTTGTCCTTCATCATGTCCGGCGTAAGGTCCAGGTTTATCGGACGGATAGCCTCGTGAGCGTCCTGACTGTTTTTACGACTCTTGTATACGTTGGGCTTTTCGGGCACATATTTTTCGCCGAATTTTTCCTTGAGCGTTTCACGCGCTTTTGCCGTCGCTTCGGCGGATACTCTTGTGGAATCCGTTCTTATATAAGTGACAAGCGCTATGTGTCCCAGTCCCGCAAGATCCAAGCCCTCGTAAAGCTGCTGAGCAAGCTGCATGGTCACGTTGGAAGCAATGCCGAGCTTTGTGGAAGCCTCCTGCTGCAGCGTGCTGGTAGTAAAGGGCGGGGGCGGATTTCCGAAGGTTACGCTTTTTTTGACGCTGTCTACAATATAGTCTTTGCCGTCGAGCTCTTGCAATGCGGCATCGGCGGCTTCCTTGTTTCCCAATTTGATTTTTTTGCCGTTTTTTGCTTCTAGCACGGCTTTGAAAACTATGTCGCTGCCCGAAAGCTTTTTGAGAAACGCCGTTATCGTCCAGTATTCCTCTTTTACAAAGGCTTTTATTTCCCTGTCGCGGTCTACAATCAGCTTGAGGGCGGCGGACTGGACGCGCCCCGCCGACAGCTTGCCCTGAATTTTTTTGCACAGCACGGGCGAAAGCTCATAGCCCACCAGGCGGTCGAGTATACGGCGCGCCTGCTGAGCGTTTACCAAATCCATATTTATTTTGCCGGGTTTTTCTATAGCCTCGTTTACCGCGCGCTTGGAAATTTCGTTGAACATAATACGGCTGTAGTTGTCCTCTAACTCCAGCGCGTTCATCAGATGCCAGGAAATGGCTTCGCCCTCCCTGTCCGGGTCAGTCGCAAGATAAACCTTTTCGGCTTTGCGCGAAAGTCCCGCAAGCCGTTTTACTACGTCCTGCTTTTTGGGGTAAATCACATATTCCGGCTTGAAATTGTTCTTTACGTCTATTCCTATTTTCTTTTCGGGCAGGTCGCGCACGTGTCCGCCTG
>URVX01000155.1 GCA_900551395.1 uncultured Subdoligranulum sp.
TGCCTCATGCAGTGTTTTCCGTCTCGGCGACAACGAGACTTCCTCGCGACGGAGAAAAAGACGGGGAGCATTATTTTTTCGTGTCGCAGAGCCGTTTTCAAAGCATGATTGCAGAGGGAGAGCTGCTCGAATTCGACAGGCATTTCGGAAATTTTTACGGCACGCCCAAAAAATTCGTGACGGACAGGCTGAACGAGGGAAAGGACGTCATTTTGGAAATAGACGTTGCAGGCGCGTTGCAGGTCAAAAAAAATTATCCGGACTGCCGCTTGATTTTTCTTGCGCCGCCCAGCATAGAAGAGCTTAAAATGCGCCTTAAAAAACGAAATTCCGAGTCGGAAGAACAGATTGCAGAAAGACTTGCGCGCGTCGAAAAGGAAACGGCGAATCTGAAAAGCTACGATTACGTGGTGATAAACGACGAGCTGGACAAAGCCGTTGAAGAAATCCTTGCAATATTCGGCGACAAGCGCAGATAAAAAGAAAAATTCACGGGTTTACCGTACAGAAAATATAAGGAGAAATTTTTTATGATTACAAGACCTCCGATTGACGAAGTGGCTCAGAAAGCCGGCAACAAATACCTGCTTTGCACGATTGTGGCAAAACGCGCTAAAGAGCTCAACCTCATGCAGAATCAGGATGAAATCGCGACCAACGTCAAAACGATTTCTTATGCCGCCGAGGAGCTGGACGAGGGCAAAATAAAAGTAGTCAAGGATTGATTATGCTGAAAGGAAAGACAGTCGTCGTAGGCGTTTGCGGCGGTATAGCCGCCTACAAGACCTGCGAGGTTGTGAGCAGATTGAGAAAGCTCGGCGCAGACGTGCATGTGATTATGACAAAGCACGCCGCGGAGTTTGTGCGTCCGCTCACCTTTGAGACTTTATCCAACAATCCGTGCGTTTCCGATATGTTCCGCCGCGAGACCGAGTGGGAGGTGGAGCATATTTCGCTTGCAAAAAAAGCCGATTTATTCGTGGTTGCGCCGGCAACCGCCAATTTTGTGGGGAAGTATGCCAACGGAATTGCCGACGACATGCTTACCACGACGGTTATGGCGACAAGGGCGCCCGTGCTGATTGCGCCGTCCATGAACGAGGGTATGCTCACTTCGCGCGGTTTCGAGCGAAATCTTGCAACGCTCAGACAGTGGGGAGTTTTCGTTGCGGACGGAGAAAGCGGCTTTCTTGCCTGCGGCGACAACGGCAAAGGACGCATGGCTGAGCCGCAGGCGATTGCAGACGCGGTTTGTAAGCTGCTTTGCGAAAAAAGTGATTATGAGGGCAAGCGCGTACTCGTCACTGCGGGCGCGACTATCGAAAAATTGGATTCGGTCAGATTTATCACCAATTTTTCGTCGGGCAAAATGGGATGTGAGCTTGCGCGCGCAGCGGCGCGCAGAGGCGCGTCGGTCACGCTTATTATTGCAAGGCACACTGCCGAAGTGCCGCAAAATCTTGCTGAGGTGATAAACGTCGAAACAACCGAGCAGATGTATCGGGAGGTTTTGAAAAGAGTGCCGGAGTGCGACGCGGTTGTCAAAGCGGCGGCTCCGTGCGACTACGCTCCTGAAAGCTTCAGCCCGACCAAAATCAAATCGGAAACGCTGACCGTCAATTTCAAAAAAAATCCCGATATTGCTGCGGCAGTCGGAAAAATCAAGGGCAGCGCCGCTTTGTGCGTGTTTGCCGCGGAGACGAACGACTTAATCAAAAACGCCTCCGCAAAGCTCAAAGCCAAAAATGCTGACATGATTGTGGCAAACGACGTGCTCAAAGAGGGAGCTGGCTTCGACAAGGATACCAATATAATTACGGTCATCGATTCGCAGGGCGTGACGGATTATCCTTTGATGAGCAAGGCGCAGACCGCCGACGTAATTCTGGACAGGCTGAGGCAATTCGTCAAATGAATTTCGGACGCGCCGGCGAAATGCTTACGTCGTGCTTGATTTATACGGAGGCAGTTAAGTGATTTACGAGGTCATAGTAGATATTTCCAATTCTCAGGTGGACAGAGTTTTCGACTATCTGGGGGAGGGATACGAAACGGGCTGCCGGGTCGAGGTGCCTTTCGGAGGCAAGCGTGTCGAGGGGTTTATCGTAGGTCAAAAAGACTCAAGTCAGGTCGACGAAAGCAAAATCAAGGAAATTCTGCGTCCGCTGGACGATTTTTGCGCTTTGAGCGAGGAACAGCTTCGTCTGTGCGAATTTATGCGGCAAAGGTATCATTTGCGGCAGATTGACGTATTGAGGCTGTATATCCCCGCGCAGATGCGCAACGGCAGAGTGAAGCCGCTGCTTAAAACGGAAATGACTCTTGCCGAGGGCATCGATGCCGACGCCCTTGCGGCAAGTCTCAAGGCGAGCGCTTTCAGGCAGAAAGAGATTGTTTTGAGGCTTAAAAAGGAAAAAGCCGTTCTGTCTGAAATCCTCAACAGGGAATACGGCGCGGCGGCTTTGAACGCGCTGAAGAAAAAGGGAGTAGTCGTTTCCCGAGAAGTGACGGTCAGGCGCACGCCTTATCGCGGTCTGGAAACGGCGGCGAAAGCGCATGTGTTGACGCCCGACCAGCAAAACGCCGTCGACCGCATAGAAGCGTCAAGCGGAACTTATCTTCTGCACGGCGTGACGGGAAGCGGCAAAACGGAAGTTTATATGCGCGTCATCGAGGACG
>URVX01000156.1 GCA_900551395.1 uncultured Subdoligranulum sp.
CAAGGGTTCGGCTGTTCGCCGATTAAAGTGGCACGCGAGCTGGGTTCAGAACGTCGTGAGACAGTTCGGTCCCTATCCATCGTGGGCGTAGGATATTTGAAAGGATCTGTCCCTAGTACGAGAGGACCGGGATGGACGTACCAATTGTGCATCTGTTGTCGCGCCAGCGGCACGGCAGAGTAGCGAAGTACGGACGGGATAAACGCTGAAAGCATCTAAGCGTGAAACCCACCTTAAGATAAGATATCCCTTTCTTTATGAAGTAAGACCCCTTGCAGACTACAAGGTTGATAGGTCAGAGGTGTATGTGCAGTCAATGCTTTTAGCTGACTGATACTAATAGGTCGAGGGCTTGATCACAATTTTGATGATTAGGTCTTGTATTACAATTGAACCAAGCTTTACTTTTGCTTTTCACTATGCGGTTGTCAATGTTCTTTGCGGACAAAAATCCGATATTTCAGGTTGCTTTGTTCTTAAAGCAAAACACCGAATATACCATTGCGGTGGCTATGGCGAGGAGGTCCCACCTGTTCTCATACCGAACACAGAAGTTAAGCTCCTCAGCGCGGAAGGTACTTGGTCGGACACGACCCGGGAGACTAAGACGCTGCCGCATCCATTTTAAAAAAGCAGGTTTGAATGAGTTTCAAATCTGTTTTTTTATTTAAGCGAGAATAGCCGTTTGACATAAAACAGCCGGCGCGCGAGCTGTCGGCGCGAAGCTTGCGGGAAATCTGATTTTTTAAGAAACATAATGATTTAGTCGACAGTCGGCAAAGCATCTCTGCGTTTTTTGGCTTCTTTCGATATGGTTTCAATGTGGAAATTAAAATTTTTTTTGAATTGAGGCGGATGCCCTTGCAGGAGCATGACAGTCGTTTGCCGGAAAAAATACGTAGTTTTAAGCCAACGACAGACTTTAGGCAATGCCCGACGCAATTTTTCTTCTGCTTCCGAATTGGAATTTCGAGCGACGCATTTTGCGTCGTCTTTTTTTATAAAACACCGCTCAACGCTTTGATTTGGCGAGCTGATGTGATAAAATAAAATAATGGATTTGAAAGGAAAAACGGCGGTTGTCACCGGCGGTACGAAAGGCATAGGGCAGGAGCTGTGCAGGCTGTTTTCGCAGGCAGGAGCAAACACAGTTTGTCTTGCGCGAAGCTTAAGCGAAGGCGAAAAAGACGGGGTGTATTATATTCCATGCGACGTATGCGACGAAGCTTCTGTAGAAAGCGCGTTCGGAAAAACGGAGGAATTGTTCGGACGCGTTGACTTTTTGATTAACAATGCGGGCATGGGAATTTCAGGCTCGGTGGAAAACACCTCCTTAGAGGATTTCCAATTTATTGTCGACGTCAATTTGAAAGGGGTTTTTAATTGTATCCGTTTCGGGTTGCCCCTTTTGAGAAAGAGCAAGGGCAGGCTTGTCAATGTGTCAAGCGTCGCCGGAGTCATTGCTATCCCTTATCAGGCGTTTTACTCCGCCACTAAGGCAGCGGTGCTGAGCCTTACCGACGCGTTGAGAAACGAGGTCAGACCATTCGGCGTGGAGGTGTCGGCAGTTTTGCCGGGAGACGTAAAGACAAGTTTTACTTCATCCAGACGTAAAAATCGGGAGGAAGGAGCTTACGCCGCATTTGCCGAAAACTCGGTCAAGGTTATGGAAAAGGATGAACGGGAAGGCATGAGTGCGGCTTACGCGGCAAAAAAAATTTTTATTTGCGCAACCAAGAGAAAAATGCCGCATGTAAGGGTTGTCGGCGGAAAATACAGATTTTTATGCTTTGTTGCCGCTGTTATGCCCCGCAGGCTCAGGGATTGGCTGCTGTTCAAAATTTATGGCGGAAAAAAATAGCAAGCTGTTGACATCACGTAGATACAATGATAATATATTGTATATAATGATTTCAAAGGGGGTGTTGCGAAAAATAAGGGATATTGCAGTAGGCCGCTTGTCGGCAACAGGATTGAATGATATCGTTTGATTTAAACGATAGCTTGTATCGTAAAAATTAATTTAAAAACATAATAGGAGATATAAAATGAAAAAACTTTTCAAAACACTCGTTTGCCTGACTTTGGCGCTGGTTATGTGCTTCGGACTGACAGCCTGCGGCGAATTCAGCGGAGATTTTAAAACGGTAGCTTCGGCGGACGAAATAAATACTACTTTTACCAAAGTGGAGCAAGCCGATGGCAAGGCCGATACGGAGACGGGATACCAGCTTAAGGCAACTTTCAAAGGGGCTTTTGAAAACGAAGCACGCAAGGGCAACATCGACATGTCCATGAAGGGAAAGATTTCCATCAAGGACGGAGTCAAGTCCTCGATTGAAAGCAAGATGACTTTTTCCGGTTCTTCTTCGATTGGCGGGACTTCAATCAGCTTTGAGTCCGCTTCGGATGTCGCTGTCTATACGGGCGACGGAGCTATGTACACAAACATGGTTATCAGCGTAAACGGAACCGAAACAGTCAATTCCAAGACAAAAATGAATTTCGGCACCGATTTACAGTCGGCTATCGACAATTTTGCCGATATGGTAGCCGAAGGTGCAGAGGGATTTGATTTCTTTTCAATGACAAGCGCGCAGCTTGAGTCCGAAGGATTCAAGGTTTACATAGACAGCAGCGACAAAGGCACCAAAATCAAATTCGAGTTCGACG
>URVX01000157.1 GCA_900551395.1 uncultured Subdoligranulum sp.
CGGCATCAACGGCTTCGGCAGAATCGGACGTTTGATACTGCGCGCTTCGCTTGACTTCCCCAATGTGGAAGTCGTTGCCATCAACGACCACTCTTCCAACGTGGACTATATGGTTTACATGTTGAAGTTTGACACCGTTCACGGAAGATTCGATGCCGACGTATCGGTTGACAACGGCTATCTTGTTGTCAACGGCAGAAGAATAAGGGTTTTCAACCAGTCCGAGCCCTCCGCGATAAATTGGGGTGAGGAAAACGTCGATGTGGTTGCCGAAGCCACAGGCAAATTCACTACTATGGAAAAGGCGGGCGGGCATCTTGCCGGCGGCGCCAAAAAGGTGGTCATCACCGCTCCCAGCGCGGACGCGCCCATGTATATTGTAGGAGTCAACCACCTTGACTGCAAGCCCGAAACGAAAATTATCAGCAACGCCAGCTGCACTACAAACTGCCTTGCTCCGCTGGCAAAGGTCATAAACGACAATTTCGGTATCATAGAGGGGCTTATGACAACCGTTCATGCCACGACTGCGACGCAGCGCACCGTCGACGGCACCAGCCGAAAGGATTGGAGAGGCGGCAGAGCCGCGTCGGGCAACATTATCCCCAGCTCGACGGGAGCGGCAAAAGCCGTCGGCAAGGTTATCCCCGAGCTGAACGGAAAGCTTACCGGAATGTCGCTGAGAGTGCCTACTCTCGACGTGTCCGTAGTGGACCTTACCGTAAGGCTGGAAAAATCTACGACTTATGAGGAAATAGTCGCCGCAGTAAAGCGCGCCAGCGAAAACGAAATGAAGGGTATCCTCGACTTTACCGATCTGCCGCTGGTGTCCAGCGATTTTATCGGCAGCACGAGCGGCGGCGTGTTCGACGCCAAAGCGGGAATTATGCTCAACCCCAATTTCGTCAAGCTGGTCGCCTGGTACGACAACGAATACGGCTATTCCGTCATGGTTTTGCGCCTTATGGAGTACGTCGGAAGCATATAAGAGCAGAACAATTTTTCAGCCGCCCTGTCAGGGCGGCTTTTTTGTTTGATTTTTTTTATGCTAAGACGTAAAACGTCGTTTTAATATTAATAGATACGTTTAAATCAGGAGATATATTTGCTTTTAAATGTCGGGAGGAAATTTCGACGTTTGATTGGCAAAAAAACGCTCGAAGCCTCCGCAGGCAGCGCGCGGCAAAATTTTTTCAAAAAGATTTTATTTTTCTCGATTTTAAAAGCGGGTTTCGTAGGTAATTATGGTACAATAGCGGCATGAGTATTTTTGACGGCAGGATGAAACTGTGCGCCACTGCGGCGAGCGGCGTCGAAGCGGTGCTCAAGCGGGAGCTTGTCGGGCTGGGGCTTGAGCCCTCTCCCGCCGAAAACGGCAAGATTTTTTTTGACGGCGGCATAGGCGAAATAGCGCGGGCAAACGTGTTTTTAAGGACTGCCAACAAAATTTATGTTCAGGCGGCAAGGTTTGAGTGCCGTACATTCGACGAGCTGTACGAAAATGTTGCCGCGCTCGATTGGAAGGATATACTGCCTTACGACGCCCGCATAACTGTGGAGGCGAAGTCCGTAAAAAGCGCGCTGTACGGCTTGTCGGCAATTCAGAGCGTAACGAAAAAAGCCGTTGCGGTCTCGCTGAGCAAGGGAAACAAAAGCGGTTTTCTTCCCGAAACGGGAGCGGAATACAGAATTCTCGTAAGCATTTACAGAGATTGCTGCACATTGCTTCTCGACACTACGGGTACGGCGCTGCACAAGCGCGGCTGGCGGAGCCTCGTAGGAGCCGCGCCTCTGAAAGAAACGCTTGCGGCGGCTCTTGTGCTTTTGTCCGTGTGGAAAGCCGACAGACCGTTTTGCGACATGTTTTGCGGCAGCGGAACAATATGTCTCGAAGCGGCTTGCATAGGCTTGAGCCGCGCGCCCGGCTTAAACAGAGATTTCGCTTTTTCCGGCTTTTCAAACGCCGACGGGAAAAGCGCGCTTTTTCTTGCAAAGGAGGAAGCCCGGCAGAAAGAAAAACGCGAAATCAAGCTGCGCATTTCCGGGTTCGACATCGACGCAAACGCCGTGTCTCTCGCCCGTTTCCACGCGAAAGCGGCGGGACTGTCCGACAGAGTGCATTTTCAGGCTGCCGATATGCGTGACTTTTCGTCGCGGTTTGCGCACGGAGTAGCCGTCGTCAATCCGCCTTACGGCGAAAGATTGTCCGACGAGCGCGGACTCAGGACGCTTTACCGCGATTTCGGGCTGATGTTCAAAAGGCTGGACGAGTGGAGCCTTTACGTGCTCACTGCCTGCGGCAGATTCGAGGAGTGGTTCGGCCGCAAAGCGGACAGGGTGCGCAAGCTGTACAATTCAGAGCTTCAATGCGGTTTTTATTCGTTTTTGGGGAAACCTCCCGCGAAAAAAGGGACTTGAAGCCGCGGCGCTTGCCGGACACGGGCGGGATAAAATTTTGTCTTTGCGTTGAGCAAAGGATTTGTGTTTTAAAAAAATATTTGGTATAATAGTCAAGCAAGGCGAAAACAAAAGTTTTAAGCGCGGCGACAAGCGGAGGATTGTTTTTGTTTGAAACGGACGGTCTTTTTTTCTGCACGCACGGCTTTGACGGAGTTTTCTTCGGCAGCCGTTGTGACAAGGCCGAACCTTTCCGTATAGTTTCGGCAG
>URVX01000158.1 GCA_900551395.1 uncultured Subdoligranulum sp.
CTGTTCAATGCTCTGATTTTGTCGGGAGTGACCGTAAACAAGGTGCACCAGCATTCGCTGGTCTCCTCCTATGTCGCGCCCAGCTTCGACGCGATGGTTTCCTCGGCAAGCGACCTTGTTTTTACAAACGAGACGGGCGGCAGAATTTTTATCGTGGCGTACGGCACGGATACGGAAGCGATTGTGGAAATTTACGGACTTCCCAACGAGTTCGAGATAAGGCGGCGCAGCGTGGAAATTTCACGCAAGCCGTTTGACACGCGGACTATCGAGGACAAGGAGGGAAAATACGCCGACAAGGTGGTTTTCGATACCGATACCTTTGTTCTGACAAACGGCGTGGACGGACTGACCTCCGAAGGGTGGCTGGATTATTACAAGAACGGCAAGCTCGTGAAATCCAAAAAAATCAGACGGAACACTTATCTGCCTACCGAAAAAGTGGTGGTAAAGGGCGTTAAGCCGCATCCCGAAAGCCAAACAGAGCAAATCGGGAGTCCGCCGCCTGATTTTGCGTCCGACGGCAAAGCCGAAAATGACGCTTGAACGCATACTTAAATATCGTCAAGGCTGCGTAAACAGTTGAAAAAAAAGCAAGATTGCTGTAAAATAAAACTCAACGAAAGGCAAAACAGGAGTTTTTATGGCAGACAAACCCGCACGCGACGTCAACGTAAACGCGGTTCCGCAAAATCTGGAGGCGGAGCAGTGTCTTTTGGGCTGCGTGCTTTTGGACGACGGCTTGGGGCAGGAGCTGGTGCCCACGCTTAAGGCGGAGGATTTTTACGCGCCCTCTCACAGAATTCTGCTTTCGGCAATGCAGAAGGTGCTCAACGACAACAAGCCCGTAGATTTCGTCACGGTGGCTGACGCTTTGGAAAGAAGCGGTCAGATGGCGTCAATCGGAGGCATAAGCTACCTCACCACGCTCAACACAATCGTGCCCAGCTCGGCGAATTATAAGGTTTATCTGAAAATCGTGGAGCGCAATTCCGTTCTGCGAGCATTGATAAAGGCGGGCACAAGCATAATCGAGGAGTGCAGAAGCTCCGACGACGAAGAAAGGAGCGTTGCTTTCGCCGAAAAAGCTGTGTACGACATAAGCGATAAAAAGCAGGGGGGCGACCTTACGCCCGTGGGCGAAGCTACGGGAGAGGTGCTCACGGTTTTCGACGAGCTTTACAAAAATCAGGGGGCATTCAAGGGGATTCCCACCGGCTTCAAGCTGTTTGACAGCAAGACCAACGGACTGCACGGCGGCGACCTGATCGTGCTTGCGGCGCGTCCCGGCTGCGGAAAAAGCTCGCTTGCGCTCAACATGGTGGAAAGCGCCGCCAAAAACAGAAAAAGCTGCGCTGTTTTTTCGCTGGAAATGCCCAAGGTGCAGCTTGCGCAAAGGCTTTTGTGCTCTATGGCAAGCGTGAGCATGACGCGCGCAAAGACGGGCAACCTCACAAGCCGCGATTTTGCTGAGCTGTGGAAAGCCAACGAGGCGATAAGCCGCATGAAAATATTTATCGACGACTCCTCTCTGATTACGCCGGCGCAGATTTTGTCAAAATGCAGGCGTCTCAAAAACAGAGAGGGGCTGGACTTTATCGTCATAGACTACATACAGCTTATGGAGGGCGGGGACAGGTCGGAAAACCGCCAGCAGGAAATAAGCAAAATTACGAGAAACCTGAAAATCATTGCCAAAGAGCTTGACGTTCCCATACTTGCATTGAGTCAGATGTCGCGACTGGTGGAACGCCGCGACGACAAGGAGCCGCAGCTGTCGGATTTGAGAGAGTCGGGGGCAATAGAGCAGGACGCCGACATGGTTTTGTTTATAAGCAAGAGCAAGGAGTCCGAGGGCGAGGCGGTGCAGCCCGTCGAGCTTATTATCGCAAAGCACAGAAACGGCGAAACGGGCAAGCTTACGCTCAATTGGATAGGCGAATACGTGCGTTTCACCGACCCCGACACGTTTGTCAGTACGGACGGCAACCGGGCAACTCCGGAGGAAAACGCAAGGCGTGAGCAGCGCGATTTGGAACGGCTGACCTCGGACGCGCCTCTGCCCGATTTCGACGACGCGCCGCCCGAAGAAAACGACGACACGCCTGTAGCCGACTTTTGACGACATAGGACAAGGAAATTATGGAAGCTAAAAATTTTATCGAAGAAATCATAAACAGGGACCTTGAAAGCGGAAAAATAAGTCAGGTAAAAACCCGTTTCCCTCCCGAGCCCAACGGCTATCTTCATATCGGTCACGCCAAGGCGCTGTGCGTCAATTTCGGTCTTAAGAAAAAGTACGGCGGCACCTGCAACCTGCGTTATGACGACACCAATCCCGTAAAGGAGGACGAGGAGTACGTCAACGCAATAGAGGAGGACATAAAGTGGCTGGGCTTTAAGTGGGACGAAAAGCTGTTTGCCAGCGACTATTTTGATAAGATGTTCGAATGCGCCGTGCTTTTGATCAAGAAAGGGCTGGCGTACGTATGCGACCTGACCGCCGAGCAGATAAGGGAAACGAGAGGCACGTTGACCTCTCCCGGAAAGGAAAGCCCTTACAGAAACAGGTCTGTGGAAGAAAATCTCGACCTGTTTATGCGTATGAAAGCGGGCGAGTTTGCCGACG
>URVX01000159.1 GCA_900551395.1 uncultured Subdoligranulum sp.
GATTTTTGTCTATCATGTCGAACCGCGCGGCAAGCTCCTTTCTCAACGCGCCCAGCGCGGTGCACACGACATAATCGTCGGCGTCCGCCACAAAGAACGCCATATCGCCCTTTTCAAGCCCCAGCTTCTTTTCTATGGCTTGGACAAGCTCCGGCGAAACCTTGGAGGCAAAGCTGCTTCTTAATCCGTCCGCCCCCAGCCCCAGCCACGCAAGACCTTTGGCTTTGTACGTTTTGACAAGCTCGACAAGCTTGTCCAGCTCCTTTCTCGACAGCTGCGCCTCGTTCTTTTTCAAAACGACGGCTCTGACGCTTCCGCCCGCGTTCAATGCATTGTCGAAAACGACGAAGCCGCCGTCTCTAACCGTATCCGACACGTCGTTTATTTCAAGGTCGAAGCGGGTGTCCGGCGCGTCCGAGCCGTACCTGGCCATTGCCTCCGCATACGTCACCCGTCTTAAAGGCAAGGAAATTTCCATACCCTTTATTTCGCGGAAGATTTTTTCAAACAGCCCCTCCATCATGCTCATGACGTCGTCTTCTCTGTCCACAAACGACATTTCGACGTCAAGCTGCGTGAATTCGGGCTGCCTATTGGCGCGCAAATCCTCGTCTCTGAAGCAGCGCGCTATCTGGAAATACCTGTCTGTCCCCCCTATCATGAGCAGCTGCTTGTACAGCTGCGGCGACTGGGGCAGCGCGTAAAACTTGCCGTGGTGCACGCGGCTGGGCACGAGGTAGTCCCTCGCGCCTTCGGGGGTGGATTTGCCTAGCATGGGAGTTTCCACTTCGGTAAAGCCGTTCTGATACATGTATTCTCTTATCGTGCGGTTGAGTCGGGAACGCATACTCAGAATTTTCTGAAGCTTTTCCCGTCTCAAATCGAGATATCGATACCTGAGCCGCAGCGTTTCGTTTGCCGAGTCGTCGCCGACGGCGAAAGGAGGAGTTTCCGCTTCGGAAAGAACCTTGAGAGAGCTCGCAACTATTTCGATTTCTCCTGTATCCATGCTTTTGTTCACGTTGTCGCCAACGCGCGCCCTGACAACGCCGTTTATTGCTACGACAAACTCCTGCCTGAGCGTAAGCGCCTTGTCAAACAACGGTTTTTCAGTCTCGGAGGAGTCGAACACCGCCTGCACGACACCCGATTTGTCCCTTATCTGCACAAAAACGAGGTTGCCCAAATCGCGCCTGCGCACAACCCAGCCCATTATCGTTACTTCCCTGCCTATGTCGCGGCTTCTCAATTCTCCGCACATGCAGGTTCTTTTCATTCCGTTTAAAAAATCCGACATAATCTTTTCCTTAAAGTATATATTTTTTCAGATTTTGCGCTCTGGTTTCTTTGGTCAGATTGTCCACCACGAATTTTTTGTCCACTTTTACCTTTACCTTTTCGCCGCCGTTGTCCACGTTGAAGGATACCTCCTCGAGAAGATGCTCGAGCAGCGCCTGCAATCTGCGCGCGCCTATGTCCTCCTGCGTCGTGTTGAGGTCTACGGCAACGGATGCGATTTCGTCTATTCCGTCTTTGGTAAAGCACAGCTCGATGTTGTCCACCGCAAGCAGCTTCCGATACTGTTCCGTAACGGCGTTTTCCGGCTCTGTCAGAATTTTTACGAAATCCTCCTTGTTGAGACTGTGCAGCTCGACGACGACGGGGAAACGCCCCTGAAGCTCGGGTATGAGGTCGCTCACGCTGCTTATATGGAACGCGCCGCTGGCAACAAACAGAATATAATCGGTTTTTATGCTGCCGTATTTTGTGTTTACTGTACAGCCCTCTACTATGGGCAGAATATCTCTCTGCACTCCCTCTCTGGAAACGTCCGGTCCGTTGTGATTGGCGCCTCCGGCGATTTTGTCTATTTCGTCGATGAAAATTATTCCGTCGTTTTCGGCGCGCCTTATGGCTTCGGAATTGACGTTTTCGCTGTCGATAAGCTTTTCCGCCTCCTCGTCAACCAGAATTTTCATTGCGTCGCGTACGGCGAGCTTGCGCTTTTTATATTTTTTGGGCATCATATCGCCGAAAATGTTGCCTATGTTTATTTCTCCGCCGCCCATACCGACGTCTATGCTTTTAGGCGCTTCGCGCACGTCGATTTCAACGTTTAAATGGTCGAGATTGTGAGAAAGTATCTCGTCCTTCACGGTTTCCTTGGCAATGCCTTCGGGAAGCGCCTCCTTGTTTTTGAGCAGTAGCTCGGCGATTTTGTCCACCGCGGCGGCAGTTGCCTTGTCCTGAACCTCCCTGAAACGCTCGTCCTTGACAAGACGTATCGCAACCTCCACGAGGTCGCGCACCATGCTTTCGACGTCGCGCCCGACGTAACCAACCTCGGTGTACTTGGTTGCCTCGACCTTCAAAAACGGCGCTTTGACAAGCTTTGCAAGTCTTCGCGCGATTTCGGTTTTGCCTACGCCTGTAGGTCCCTTTAAAATTATGTTTTTAGGAGTTATCTCCTCTCTGTCGCCCGCGCTCAGCCTGCTGCGTCTGTATCTGTTGCGCAGCGCCACCGCAACCACCTTTTTGGCTTCGGTCTGACCGATGATATATTTGTCAAGCTCGTTTACATTCTGTCTGGGTGTCAATTCCATATCAAAGCAC
>URVX01000160.1 GCA_900551395.1 uncultured Subdoligranulum sp.
GAGGACTTTATAAAGAGAGTGGAAAATCAATATCTCAACAAGCGTCTGGTGGAAAATCTGATTAAGTCCGGCGCTTTCGATTGCTTGGGAGCCTCGCGCGCGCAGATGATGTCCGTTTTCGAGCCGTTGATGGAAATGGTGTTCGCCGACAAAAAGAAAAAAGAAAGCGGGCAGTTCAGCATGTTCGACCTTGTGGAGGACGCCGCACCCGCAGCGGTAGCCGCGCCTAAGGAAAGCATAAAGGAGTTTCCCAACAAGCTCAGGCTGTCCTACGAAAAAGAGGTGCTGGGGCTTTACGTTTCCGGCAACCCTTTAGACGAATACAGGGAAAAACTGAAAGCGTTCAGCTTCAACACGGGTATGGTGTCATTTTCCGAGGATGACGACGACTTTGAAAGCAGTCAGAAGCAAAACGACTGGGACGGCAAGGAGGTGTCCCTTGCCGGCGTTTTGGAGGAATTGAAAAGGATTGCTACAAGGAGCGGCAAAACTATGGCGGTGGGCAGACTGGAGGATTTGCACGGCAGCATAGAGCTTACGTTTTCGCCTTGGTATTACGAAAAGATAATAAAAGACAAGGTGGAGCAGGACAGCGTCGTCACCGTTACGGGAAAAATAAGCTTCCGCCAGGACAAACCCTCCATACTTGTGGACAAGCTGGAGGTCTGGAGCGAACAGAAAATGGCTGAAACGGACAACAACGTCGTTTCGGAAAAGCTGTATCTTAAAATGCCGTTTAAGGACAACGAGCTTTACGCCAGATTGTCGGCGATTCTAAAGGAATATGCGGGAGACATCCCGGTAGTGCTGGTTGTCGACCGCGACAGGCTGGGTATGCCTTACAAGGTGAGAAAAAACAGCGGACTCGTTTACGAGCTTTCCGACGTGCTCGGAGAGGACAACGTCAAATTTGTAGACGTAAAACATAAATGAAGCAGGGTGACAAAATAAAATTTTCCGTTCAAAGACTGGGCGGCGGAGGCGAGGGACTTGCGTATGACGACGGGCACACGATTGTCGTTCCCTTTGCGTTGCCGAAAGAAACGGTTTCCGCGAGGGTTGTTCACGTAAGGCGGGACGGCACTGCTTTCGCGTCGCTTTTGTCTGTGGACAAACCCGCTTCCGAAAGAACCGAGCCGCCTTGTCCCGTGTTCGGCGTGTGCGGCGGGTGTCAGCTCATGCACATGAGTTATGCCGCGCAGCTTGAGTTCAAGCGCAATCTTGTTTCGGACAATCTTAAAAAAATCGGCGGTTTTAATATCGAGTTGCCGGAGGTTGTGCCGTCGCCTTGTGTTCTGGGCTATCGCAACAAGGTGCAGCAGCCCGTTGGCTTTGACGGAAGAACGGCGTTTACCGGCTTTTTCAAGTGCGGGACGCACGACGTTGTGCGCGTTTCGCGCTGTCTTTTGCAGCAGAAAGAGGCGCGAATGGCGACGGCTGTTTTTGAGGAGTTCTTGAACAGCCGCAAAATTTCCGTTTACGACGAAAAAACGGGAAAGGGGCTTGTCAGGCATTTTCTTGCCCGCTATGCGGACGGTCAGCTGCTGGCGACGGTTGTCGCAAACGGCGGCGCGTTGCCTCATTGGGAGAAGCTGTATGACGCGCTGGCTCAGATTTATCCCAAAGTCGGGCTTTTTCTCAATGAAAACCGCGCGCGAAGCAATGTTATTCTCGGAACAAAAACGGTGTGGCTAAAGGGACTTAAGGAAATTGCCTCGAATATGTGCGGAGTTGAGTTTTACCTGCAGCCGGACAGCTTTTATCAGGTAAAAACGCCTGTCGCGGAAATGATTTACCGTGAGGTCAAGGAGCAGGTTATGTCCTGCGGCACAGAGGTTCTGATTGAGTGCTTTTCCGGAGTGGGCGTGCTTTCCGCAATGCTCGCCGACGACTCTTACGACAGCTTCGGCATAGAAATCGTGCCTTCGGCGTGGCAGGACGCGCAGAAGATAAAAGAGAAAAACAACCTGAAAAGACTGACTAACATCTGCGGCGACGTAAACGAGGAGCTGCCCAAGCTTGCTTGCCGTTGTGCGGGAAAAAACGTGACTGTCGTGGTGGATCCTCCGCGAAAGGGGCTGGATAAAGGCGTGCTAAGCACGCTCACAGATTTTAAGCCTCAAACGATTGTGTACGTCTCCTGCGACAGCGCCACTCTTGCCAGAGACCTCGCGGATTTTTCCGCGTCGGGCTACGAGGTAGTTTTCGTCCGCGCCTTCGATATGTTTCCCAACACCAAGCACGTCGAGACTATCGTTTTGCTGTCAAGGAAATGAGGACGAGGTGCTGAAAAGAGCTTGAAATAAGGGCATTTGCTGGATTTGACCGTCAACAGGAGCGTGGATAAGTTTTCACAGAGCGAGAGGGCAAAATCAAGGCATTCCGCTACTGTAACTCTTGTTTTGCTGTCAAGGGCAAAAATCGGAGATTGAGACTATCGGATTGTTGTCATTTGAGGATTTTTCAGAGGTTGAGACTCTCGGTCTGTTGTCAAATCGGGCTGTAACTGTAGTTTTGTTGTCCGAGGGTTGAATAAAG
>URVX01000161.1 GCA_900551395.1 uncultured Subdoligranulum sp.
GATATAAAATCTTTTTGCTCCAAGAGAAACGTGGATTTTATCTCCGTGCGCACCGATAAGCCTATCGAAAGAATGCTTTTTGGCGAATTGTTGAATGTAGGTATTATGGCATGAACCGTTAAAAAAGACGGATACTGCATCCGTCTTTTTGTTTACCGCTGTTTCATTTGTTTTAGCTGCAAGAGGCTTCCGTCTTTTCGGGCAGCTCGGCTTTGTCGAGTTTTTTGAAAAATATCGCAGTAAGCGCAACCGCTATTATCATCGCCGCTAAGTCCGCTGCCGGCGCGGCAATCAGTATGCCTTTGATGCCGAGGAAGCGGGGGAGTATTATTATCAGCGGCACAAAGAAAACTATATCCCTCACTACCGAAGCGATTACGGCGGTTATCGGCTTGCCCAGCGCCTGAAAGAAGATTGCGGTCAATTTTATAAAGCAGGTGAAGGACACCAGCGCAAGAAAGATACGGAAGGTCATGCGAGCGAATTCCCAGTAATCGTCGGGATTGGGAATATTGGTGGGCTGTCCGAACATACCCGTCACGAAATCGGGAAACAGCTCGAAAAGCAATGTCGCGGCAAGTCCGATGACAAGCGTAGCCATAAGTATGGACTTGTAAAGCTTTTTTACTCTCAAATAGTTGCCGGCTCCCATATTGAAGCCGATAACGGGCTGACAGCCTAGCACTATGCCCACCACTATGTTTATAACTACGGTAAACACCTTGCTTTCGATTCCGATGACGGCGATAGGGATATCCACACCGTATTGCGAAAGCGCTCCGTATTTGACAAGCATGATATTGCAGACAAGGGCGATTATGACAATAGTCATCTGCGTTATGAAAGAGGACAAACCCAACAGAATTGCCTGCCCGAGCACCTTGAAGCGCGGCAGCTAATTTTTTGCCTCGAGCTTAAAGGTCTTTGTTCTGAAAAGATATATTATGCACACGACGAGGGATACCGCCTGTCCGATAACCGTCGCCAATGCCGCGCCCTTCATGCCCCAATGCAAAGCAAAGATGAATATCGGGTCGAGAATTATGTTTACAACCGCGCCCGACAGCATTGACGTCATGGCTACGGCGGGACTTCCGTCGGCGCGAATTACCGAGTTCAGCATATTCATCAGCATATAAACGGGGAAGAATGCAAGAATAATTACAAAATATTCCGACGCCATGCCGATTGTGTTTTCCGACGCTCCGAAAAGCGTGAGCAGCGGCGTTTTCAGCGGCATGAAAACCGCAACGAGAACAAGCCCGCAAAAAATAGTCGCGGTTATGCCGGAGCCCACGCAAAAGCCTATGTTTTTGGTTTCGTTTTTGCCTTGATTGATGTTTATGAATGCGGCGCAGCCGTCGCCCAGGCACCATGCGAAAGCCTGGGCTATGACGAAAATAGGAAAGACAATGCCGGTTGCGGCATTGCCTAAGGTGCTCAATTCGCTGTTTCCGATAAAAATCTGGTCCACGATGTTGTACAAGGCGCTTACAAGCAATGACAGCACGCAGGGCAGCGAAAACTTGAGCATCAGTTTGGATATTTTTTCGCTGCCCAAATATTCGTTTCCGTCTGTTTGTACCATTTTTTATTCCTCCGTATCGGTCGGGCTTAAAAAAAGCGCAGAACCGTCCGAGTTCTACGCTTTTGTCAGCTGTCCGACAAGGTAAATATATCAAATACGAAAAAAATTGTCAAGCATGAAAATTTGAAAATCGGGCAAAACGAGTATGTCGAATGCTCGGAATTACGGTGAGTCGGCAAATATACGGGCGGCGAATACTGAAAAAAGTTAAGCGTTGAATTTATCCCGACAAGGGGCGCCTAGACATTAAGTTTATTCCGCAATGTCGGCGTCAGCGGCGGAATAGTCTCCGAGCGAATGCTCCTTTACCTGTATGCAGATATATTTGATTGCTTGGTCGTCTGCGGCGAAAAATCTTCTTTTGGCTTTAGGAGACACGCGAAGCCAGTCGCCCGCTTTCAAATCTATGCTTTCGCCGTCTATGACCGCTTTGCCTTTTCCTTCGAGAACGGCATATATTTCTTCGTTTTGCCTGTGGAAGTGCACGAAAGGCACGCCGGAGCCGGCAGGCAGAGTGTTTACGCTTATTTCCGCGCCCGTAAGTCCGAGCTTGTCGTGAAGCTCTGTTCTTCCGCAGTCGGTTAAACTGATTTTTTGATAGCTTTTCATTTTGGTTACCTCCGCAAATTTTGTTCGACGCCCGTGCGTTTTCCGTTTGTCGTTGTCGCAGATAATATATCAGAAACTCAAAGGAATTGCAATAAGGTTACTTTTTTATTATCGGGTAAAATTACTTTTTTTGCCTGCTGCGCGTGCGAAAAAATTTGCCTCTGTTGAGAAATAGAGTTTTTGCAAAATAAATCGTTTTTCCGGGACTTGCAAGGAGCGACAGCGACGGAGCAGCGAGGGAAAAACCCGAGCGTCACAGAATTCACCCTCCTGTCGGTGAAACCGCCGCCAAACAGCCCGAAGCGAAGGTTGGCTTTT
>URVX01000162.1 GCA_900551395.1 uncultured Subdoligranulum sp.
GCTCTTAAGACGGAAGAAGGCGACGAAAAAGTCGGCTTCGATTGGCTGCACGGCACTGCCGACCAGGTCATCGCGCCCCTTATGGAAGCAAAAATGAGGATTGGCGTGACCGGGCAGGAAACGTCGGACAACGTCGACGATGACGTTACGCCTATAAATTCATCCCTTCACGTTCAGTCGATAAGCAATATCCTCGGAGAGCAGGGATTGACGAGCAACGAAACTTCCGTAGAGGAAAACGTCGTACCCCCTTTGGTAAAATTCAGAAATCTGGAGTATCGCGGAAAGGTTCTTAACACTATGGAAGCCGCAGAACTGGAAAAGCTGTTTTACAAAGACGCGGACAATTTTTATATATACGACACCATAGGCGCCAAAGGCGCAGCCTACAAATTTCCGTTCTACACGGTATCCGTTTTGGGAAAGGGCTATGACAAAATCACATGGTCGGTCAAGGAGGGCGAGGAGGATTTCACCGAGCCCGAGGTTATTTCGTCGCAGACTTCCAAGTCTCTGGACGCCGACGTCGATTCGCTGTACAAGTTTTATTTTAGAGTCATTATGGACTACGGCGACAAGGTTGACGACGAGTACATCGAAGAGAATTATACTAAATTCGAATTTTATCTCAACGTCAGAGTGGTAAAGGACGAATTGGATCCCGTTATCAACAACGAAGGACTCAAAGCTTTCGTCTATTCCAAAATTACCGATATGACAATCAATGCTCCGGCAACGGGCAGCTATGAATTCCCCGTCGTCAACACCTCTCTCAACATAAGCGAGGGCAATCTTTTTACCGATATGATAACGGAGGAAGAAGAAAACAGCTTTGACAATCTTACCGTCGTCGTAGGCTACAAGCGTCCCAATTCGACAAGCAGCTGGACATATTCCAGCACGACGAAGGTTACTTTCAACTCTGTTGGAACTTGGGCTTTCGTTTACAAAGTCACGGATCAGAGCGGGAACGAGACCTTGAGCGACATTTTTCTCTTTGACGTTCAGGACGTAACTCCTCCCACAATCAAGGCAAGCGACAAGGACGTCACGGTCAATCAGATTCTCACCGTGCCCACGCCTACCCGCAGCGACAACTGCGTCGGCGTTGACACATCCAAGAGCGACTACCGTATTTGGGAGTGGAACGACGAAACAAAAACCAAAGGCGCGGAAATCACCAAGCTGGTTAAGGAACAGAAATTTACTCCCAAAACCGTCGGCGACAAGTATATTGTCGAATACGAGGCGGAGGACAAGGTGGGCAACCGTTCCGAAACCGTGTCTGCCATTCTTACGGTTGTCGAAGCCAGCGCCGTCACTCCCGAGCCCAATCCGGTAAACGACGTGCTTATCATTATTCTGATAGTAGTAGGTACTTTGGTTGTAGTGACGCTTGCCATATATCTGTTCATGGGCAAAAAGGAAAACAAAAAGCCCGACGCGCGCGAAGCGTTGATTTCCGATGACGACGAACAAAACAAGCAATAATTTCAAGCTGTTTAAAGCCTCCCGAAACGGGAGGCTTTTAGCGATACAAATATGGGAGAAAAAATGAAGGACAAAAGAATTGTTACAATGCAGGACATTTCGTGTGTCGGACAGTGCTCGCTCACCGTTGCGCTTCCCGTCATATCGGCTTTCGGAATAGAAACCGCAATAATTCCGTCGGCGGTGCTTTCTACGCATACGGGCGGTTTTTCCGGATTTACGTTCAGGGATTTGAGCGAAGATATACCTTTGATTCTGAAGCATTGGGAAAAGGAAAATATTCGTTTCGACGCCGTTTATACGGGATACCTTGGCAATGCCTGTCAGGTTGATTACGCGCTGGAGCTGAAAAAACGCTTCGTTACCGACGACGCGCCGCTTGTTGTCGACCCCGCGATGGCAGACAACGGAAAGCTTTACGCGGGCTTCGATATGGCTTTTGTGGAAAAAATGCGCTCCCTGTGCTCGGCTGCCGACGTTGTGCTGCCGAATATAACCGAAGCGGCTTTGCTGACGGGAGAGGAATACAGAAGCGACGGCTTGGACGAGGCTTATGTGGAAAAGCTGGTTGACGGATTGTTGAATTCAGGCGCGCAAAACGTGGTGCTTACCGGCGTATCCTTCGACAAAGCTTTGCTGGGAGCAGCGGTTTACGAAAAGAGGGAAGGAAAAATACAATATGTTTTCAAGCAGAAACAGGAAGGGCTGTGGCATGGTACGGGAGACCTGTTCGCGTCGGCTTTTTGCGGAGCGTACTTAAAGGGAAAGAGTATGCTCGACGCGGCGGAAACGGCATGCAGGTTTGTTGTGGAGTGCATAAAAAACACCGTGCCCTGCAGGCAGGAGCATTGGTACGGCGTCAAGTTTGAAAAAGCGCTGGCTCAACTGATAGAGAAAAACAGCTGAAAGCGTTTTGACGGCGGCGGAGAGCTTCTCCGCCGCTTTTATTTGCAAAAATTCTGTTTAGAATAAATCTCTCGGTCAATAATATTCAATATAA
>URVX01000163.1 GCA_900551395.1 uncultured Subdoligranulum sp.
GTTTTGCACGGCTCGTCCTTCATAAACATAGCTTCCGCTTTGAGAATATCAGTCGATTTTCATGTCCTCCGCCTGGTGGGGCGCCGAAAAGCAGTTTTTCGCGCCCGACGCAAACACTGAGCCGATAAAAACGCCTACGGTCAAAATTAAGACGACGAAAATATACAAATATATCTGTCCCTTTTTCATAATCGATTTCCGTGCACACATTTTAGCACAAATGCTTAGGCGTGTAAATAAAAATCCCGCCTTGCCGTCGGAGAGCAATAGTCAACCTGAATAAATCAGGTGGGTAATTAGCCGACATTTTTTGTCTTCCCCCGAAGCCGTTGCCGACTTTTGAGCCGCTTTAGGCGGCGAGAGGCCTGACATATTTGCACGGACGTCATTTCCCTTTTACAAAATGTGGTTGACGCAAACGCTCGTATTCCTAACGCACAAGGCAGGAAAAAAGTTGTTTATGTTTTGTCGATATAACGATTATACCGCAATTTTTTCAAAATGTTAATTGTTTTGATCCAATAACTCAAACGGACTTGTTCCACCGCTTGAGGGAAGGCAGCAATGCCTTCAGATATTTTTCCGCAGACTCATGCGTAAAGCTTTCCTCGCCGTTTACCATGTGAGGCACGCATAAATCTATCATTTGCTCCATGCTGCAATCATAAGTAAACTCGCCGTCCTTGTAGCAATACATGCAATAATCGTCGCTTTTTCTACCGTCTCTTTCGGTTCCTCTGAGCACCATAAAATCCAACGGCATACCGCAGCTTTGGCAAATCGTGTTCATTGACTTCTCCTTTTGCAATTACATTTTAGCACAATATTCCAATATTGGCAAGAAAAAAATCCGTCGCCTTCCGTTGACTTTCTCGATTTTATGTCTAAAATAAGATAAGAGGTAATTTTCATGTGCGGACGGTTTCAATTAAATTTAAACGACTCGGAATTTCAGAGTATTTTCAGATTTTCGGACAAAAGCATTTTCAGACCGGCTGAGATTTCGGGCGAATTTGTCCCGTCGCTCTTTGTTCCCGCGCTTTGCTTATCGCACAAGGGAGAAATTGCCCCGCATATTTTGAAATGGGGATTGGTAAATCCCGCCGGGAAAGGGTTGCTGATAAACGCCAGAGCCGAAACGGTTTCCGAAAAGCCTTTTTTCAGATACGACTTTGAAAACAGACGCTGCCTGATACCCGCGCACGGCTTTTTCGAATGGGACGACTCGGGGAAAAAGTTTTTATTTAAAAAAAGCGACGACTCGCTTTTCTTTCTCGGAGGAATTTTCAGACGATTGACCGATTCGGACAACTGCCTCGTGCTTACAAGACCGTCCTCCGCTCCCGTTTCGGCAATTCACCACAGAGAGCCTGTTCTTCTGGAAAAAGAGAACGCCCGCGCATGGCTGTCAGACGGTTTTGTGGCAAGAGCTTTGGTCGAAACCGACTTTTCGGACAAATTGACAGGACGGGCATACGATTGAGCAAAGTCGCGGTCGTTTGTGCCGCCAGTGTATTTGTTTAAGCTTCATATTTTTTCCGAATTGCAAATCAAAGAAATTTGCGATTAAGCTTGCTTAAAATTGACCCATTGCTTTTTTGCGAAATAATCATTTGCTTTTAAAGCAAGGATTTTTTGTCTCGGCCTTTGTAATTCAAGCCCGCGAGGCAAAGAGCAATTGCTCCGTCCCCGGAAAACAATCTGTCGACAACTTTTATGCAATCGAATTTCAGTTGTTCGCTGTCAAACACATGTTTTTAAAATTTGATACTGCGTCATAAGAATCTTTAATGTCTCCGAAAAGCCCTAGTATTTTCGAAACTCTTTCCCCCGAATTGTCGATAAAAAGCAAAGACATTTCGTCAATGTTTATATGAAAATAATAACCGGGATAAGCTTGCAAATTCTTTTGTCTCTAAAATAATTTTTGATGTTTGTTTCTCTTTCATTTAAATTCGCGCCTTTTTCTTTAAGCAACGAGCAAAAAATTTTTGCCGTTTCCGCTTTGCAATTCGGTATACTTTCGTATATGGAATCAAAAATTTTTCTATTGTTTTAATTTAAATACCGCAAAAGCCGAAAAATTTTATATCTCTGCTTTCTTGTTCCCGGTTAAATTTTAAAAATTAAATTCCTTTAAACTTTTTTAATTCCTTAAATTGAAAAATCGCCCTTTCGGGCGATTTTTCAAAGAAAAGATTTTGGTACACCATCAGGGACTCGAACCCTGGACACCCTGATTAAGAGTCAGGTGCTCTACCAACTGAGCTAATGATGCATATTTTTGGTGATCCATCCGCGATTCGAACGCGGGACACCTTGATTAAAAGTCAAGTGCTCTGCCGGCTGAGCTAATGGATCATATATTTTGTTGAAGATTGTGGCAGGGGTGGCAGGATTCGGACCTACGAATACCAGAGTCAAAGTCTGGTGCCTTACCGCTTGGCGACACCCCTACAAAATGGG
>URVX01000164.1 GCA_900551395.1 uncultured Subdoligranulum sp.
AATTTTGTCGGGCAAAAATCTGACAGCAGAATACGGCAGCTTTGCCCACGCTTTTCTCGCCCTCTGCCCGAAAGAATATTTAAACGGCATCGAAGGCATAACGGAAGGTCTGGAAAACAGAATTGTCTCGGCTGCGGCGCAAAAAGATTTCGACGGCTTTTTCAACGCGCTGAAAACTAAAAGATATACTTCGTCCCGGCTTAAAAGAGTTATCTTCAACTCGATTTTAGGCATTTCCAAAGAGCTGGCGGAGCAGTCGAGAAAAATTTCACCGCCCGTAATGCTCCTTGCCGCAAAAAAAGACTGCAAAGCGTTGAAAAGCTTAAAGCCTTGCGTATTAAACGACGAAAACGACTTTTATCTGCGCATAAAGGAGCTTACGCTTGCAACCGAGAAGCTGTTCTGTGCGTTGAGACAAATTCCCTTTTCCAAGCTCAAAAAGCTGGAAAAATTTTGACTTTTTCCTCGAACATATATCCCGCCCGAAATACATAAAATTGAACATGTACAAGCGTATTGCGGCAATTTTCGTATGCGCGGCGTCGATAATTTTGTTTTTCATAAATCCCGCGGAAAATATACGGAACGTATCGACAGGCGTGCTTATTTGGGCGACAAGCGTTCTGCCCGCTTTGTTTCCCTTTTTCTTTCTGTCAAAGCTACTGATCGAGCTGGACGCTTTCGGCGGATTTTCGGCGCTGCTTTCCAAACCGACGCAAAAAATCTTCGGAGCGCCGCCCGCCGCAAGCTATATATTTTTGCTGAGCGTTGTTTGCGGTTATCCTATGGGAGCAAAGCTGTCTGCCGAGTTCTATGAAAAAGGCGCGCTTGACGGCACTCAATGTCTGAAGCTCGCCACATTCTGCTCCACAGGTGGACCTATCTTCATTTTGGGCACGGTAGGCGGAGTTTATCTGAAAAGCGCCGCCGCCGGAGTCATAATACTTGTCTCGCATATTGCAGGCGCGCTGCTCAACGGGCTGCTTTATCGCAGACGCTTCGTTTCGTCTTCGTCGGGCAACAATCTCATAGCGCCCGCGAAAAGCAACGGCGAAATTTTGGGCGATTGTATGCAAAATGCCATTATGGGTGTTCTGACGGTAGGCGGTTTCGTCACGATTTTTTATATGTGGACGCAAATGCTTCTGTCTATGCCCTTTCTCAGCGGTGCGGACAGCGTGGTTCAAGGGGTTATCGGCGGTCTGCTCGAGGTAACTACTGGCTGCAAAATTTTAAGCGGAATAGGCAACGCTCCTCTGTCGGCAGTTTTATGCAGCTTTCTTATAAGTCTGGGCGGCTTGTGCATTTTTCTGCAATCCAATGTTTTTTACAAAAAATGCGGAATATCGGGAGGAAAAATTCTGCTTTTCAAGCTTACGCAAGCAATTTTTTCAGCAGCCTTGTGCGCGCCTATGGCTTTTATTTTTCTTAAATAAATTTAAAATTTTTTACAAGAGCCCCGCAGTTTCAAGCACATTTTTGAGTGCGCGGGCACGGTGGCTTACCTTGTTTTTTTCGTCGTCGCTTTCGCCGGCCAGAATATATCCGTCGCTAGTGCCCGAAGCGGAAAAACCTCCCGTCGGCAAAATAAGCGTCATGGCGCACTCGAAATGCGCTTTTCTGTCACGCGCGTCGGTCAAGCCTTTTTCTCTCAACATATCCAGCAGCTTCTTTCTGTTGGCGGCGTCGTCGTTTTCTCGCGCGAACCTGTTTGAAAAAATTCCCGGCGCGCCGCCAAGCGCGTCCACGCATATACCGCTGTCGTCGGCAAGAACCGCAAGGCTTGTTTTTTCGGCTGCGGCTTTTGCTTTTATCAAGGAGTTTTCCGCAAAGGTCGAGCCGTTTTCCTCAACGCGGCAAACCAGATTTTTTTCCTTTAAAGTAAAAAACTCCGTATTTTTTGTGAAAGCCCGTTTTTCGGAGCAAAGCATTTCGTAAATTCTTTTTATTTCCCTGACCTTGTTGGGATTGTTTGTAGCAATAACTATTTCCATGCAAAGATTTTAACACAAGCCCCGTCTGCGCGCAACAAACCCGAACAAAATTTCGGTGTCAATTCCTTAAATTGTGTAATAAAATAAAAACGACATTTTGTTTGACATTGTATAATAAAAGATTATAATATATTGGGATTATCCCAAAGGAAGACAAATATGCAACTGTTAATCATAACT
The DNA here is from genome assembly GCA_900551395.1 of uncultured Subdoligranulum sp. Classification (GTDB taxonomy): domain Bacteria; phylum Bacillota; class Clostridia; order Christensenellales; family CAG-314; genus CAG-314. The sequence continues at coordinate 2,175 of URVX01000164.1, forward strand.
TTGGACGACATGAACGAATTTCTTCAGACATTGTCAGCGTTGAAGGAAAACGGAATGAACGGCGTCGTACTGCCCTCCACAAGCTTAAAACACGCTTTGCTGGAGTCCAAAATCGACGCGCCTCCCATGTTCGGAAGCCTTAGCAAAATCATGCAGAGAGATTTCGAGGCAAGCCACACGCTGCTTATGCTGGTGAGAGAAGAAAAGCTCGACGAAATAAAGGAAAT
>URVX01000165.1 GCA_900551395.1 uncultured Subdoligranulum sp.
TCCCGAACAAATCTCATTTTTCCGAAACGGCTCTTTTCAAACCGAAAAAACGCACGGCGTTCCTTTCGGTGACGTTTTCCGCCTCCTCGAAAGAAATACCTCTGAAAAAGGCGATTTTTTCAACAACGTATCTGACAAAAGCGGGACGATTGATTTTGCCCCGAAACGGCTCGGGCGTCAGATAGGGACAATCCGTTTCGCACAGTAGCCTGTCCTCCCTGACCGTCCGCACGACCTCCGCGCCGCCGAAATTTTTGAACGTGATTGCGCCGCCGAATGCGAAATGCGCGTCGTATTTGTCGGACAAAATTTTGCAAATTTCCTTGCTGCCCGAAAAGCAATGCAGCAGCAGTCCGTCGGGAAAGCTCCCTTGCTTTTCAAGAATTTCCAAAGTGTCCCGCCATGCGTCCCTCGTGTGCACGACGACGGGAAGCCCAAGCTCTTTGGCAAGCCAAAGCTGACGGGAAAAAACTTTTTTCTGGATTTCTCTGTCGGATAAGTCGTAATGATAATCCAGCCCTATTTCCCCCATTGCCACGGCTTTGGGGTTTTGCGCCAGACGCACGATTTCCCTTTCGAAAGCCCCGTCGAAGCTTTTGGCGTCGTGCGGATGACACCCTACGGTAAAAAACACTCGGTCAAAGCCGTCGGCAAGCCGCGCTCCCGCGCGCATGGTCTCCAGGTCGCAGGCGGCGTTGACCACGGCAGTCAGACCGTCCCGCTCCAGATTTTCCAGCAGCTCCTTCCGGTCAGCATCCGAATAGCGCGCGTCGTCGAGATGAACGTGAGTGTCTATCATGCCTGCTCCATCGCCTTGAGTTCTTTGTCGACGTCAATGCGGTTGAAAAGATTTTCGCCCTTGACGACGGGAGCGCCCGCTTTGAGCACGCCGTAGCGCGCGTCGGAAAAGTCCTGCGGCAAGCCGAGCGAAAATTTGGCAAGTATTTTTTCCGCAGTTTGCTTCAAAAAGGGCGTAAGCATCACGGCGCACACTCTTATCGCCTCCGCAAGGTTGTACAAAACCGAGCCAAGCCTGCCCTTTTTGCTTTGGTCTTTGGCAAGCAGCCAGGGGGTCGTTTCGTCGATATATTTGTTGGCGCGGTTTACCAATCTGAAAATCTCCGCAAGAGCGTCGGGCAGATTGAGCGCGGAAACGGACTCGCGCACCCTTTCGCAGAGGGTGTCCGTCATGCGTGTCAACTCATCGTCCTGCTCGGCGCAAGGACAGTCGCAGGAAGGCATTTTTCCGTCGAAATACTGCGAAATCATGGCGGCGGTGCGACTGACAAGATTGCCAAGACCGTTGCACAGGTCTGCGTTGCAGCGGTTTAAAAGCGCCGCCAGACTGTAAACTCCGTCATTGCCGAAAGGAACATCGCGCAGCAGATAATATCTGACCGCGTCCAGACCGTAACGCTCACACAAGACGTAAGGATCTACGACGTTGCCTTTGGACTTGCTCATTTTGTCGCCGTCGAACAGCAGCCAGCCGTGTCCGTAAACCTGCTTTGGCAAGGGCAGCTCCAACGCCATGAGCATTGCCGGCCAGATTATGCTGTGGAAACGCACGATTTCCTTCGCCATCATATGGACGTCCGCCGGCCAGTATTTTTCAAAAAGGCTTTGGTCGTCGCCCGCGTAGCCCAGCGCCGTGATGTAGTTGCTCAATGCGTCCACCCATACGTAAATGCTGTGCTTTTCGTCAAAGGGCACGGGCACTCCCCACCTGACCGAGCTGCGCGAAACGCACAGGTCGTTTAGTCCCGGCTTGATAAAATTGTTGACCATTTCGTTTACGCGGGAGCGAGGGAGCAGAAAATCGGGATGATTTTCGTAGTACTCAAGAATTTTGTCCGCATATTTGGACAGACGGAAAAAGTAGCTTTCCTCTTTTGCTTTGGAAACGTCGCGGTGACAGTCGGGGCATTTTCCGTCCTCCAACTGCGACTCCGTCCAGAAGGATTCGCAGGGAGAGCAATACCACCCCTCGTACTCCGCCTTGTAAATGTCCCCCTTTTCGTAAAGGCGGGTGAAAATCTTTTTGACCGCTTCCTCGTGATAATCGTCCGTGGTACGTATGAATTTGTCGTAGCTTATATCCATGAGCTTCCAGAGGCTCTTTATGTCGGCGTAAAGAGCGTCGACGTACTCTTTCGGCTTCATTCTCTTTTCGGCGGCGCGGCGCGCTATGTTCTGCCCGTGCTCGTCGGTGCCGGTGAGGAAAAACACGTCCATGCCCTCCATGCGCTTAAAGCGCGCAATGCAGTCGCATATAACCGTGGTGTAGCAATGCCCCAGATGCAGCTTGCCGGAGGAGTAATACAGCGGCGTCGTGATGTAAAAAGTCTTTTTATCCATTTTGTTTCTCCGTAAAAATACAGTTAAAT
>URVX01000166.1 GCA_900551395.1 uncultured Subdoligranulum sp.
CAAGCCCGTATGGGAGAATAAAACGGTAATACGGCATAGAAACCGCCGAAAGCGTCATGCCGTGCGCGGCGTCGGTGTGCGCGCCGACCGCCTGTCCCAGCATGTGAACCTCCCAGTCGGTGGCTTTTCCTTTTGCGACGAAGGTATTGAGCGCCCACGTTGCCGTCCACATAATATTGCTGCGCGCTTCATAGTCAAGCGGATTTTTTATTGCCGCGTCCGCGCTGTGAATAAGGGATTTGAGCAGCCCTTCCATTACGTAATCCGACGTATTGTCGTCCTCACCCGAAAAATACTGCTCCAATATGTGGGACATTATGTCGTAAATACCCGATATCATCTGATAGCGGGGCACCGTAAAGGTGAACTCGGGATTTAACACGGAAAATTTGGGAAATACGTTTTCGCCGAACACGTGACCTATCTTGAGCTTTTTCTCGTGATTGGTTATGACCGAGCCTCCGTTCATTTCGCTGCCCGTACCTGCCATAGTGAGCACGCAGCCTACAGGCACGACCGGGTTGTCCACGTCTTCGAATCTTTCATAATATTTTTCCCAAGCGTCCTCGTTGCAGAAAACGGAAACCGAAACGGCTTTGGCATAGTCGCACACGGAGCCGCCGCCCACTGCAAGCAAAAGGTCTGCTTTTGCGGCGCGCGCCTTGTTTACGCCGTCCCTGAGCTTTTCGGCGGTGGGATTGGGCATTACGCCGCCGTCCTCGAAAATCTTTTTGCCGTTGCGTCTGAGGATTTCGACAACCTTGTCGTAAATTCCGTTTTTCTTGACCGAGCCGCCGCCGTAAATCAACAATATGTTTTTGCCGTACTTGGGCAGCTCGTCGTTCAGCCCGTCAAGCGCGTTTTTACCGAAATAAAGTTTGGTCGGATTGCAATATACAAAATTTCCAAGCATAATTTATTCTCCTTTTTTCTTTTTGTATCTTATAAAATTGGTGCGCGCGCTTTTTTCCGCCTGCGGCGCGTTTATCCCCGCTTTTTTTGCGGCGTTCACGCATTTTATGAGCCAAGCCATATTTCTGCCGAGATTTCTCATGGTCTGCATTCCCTCGAGGTCCTGTTTTGTTTCCTCAGGCGTGTTGCCGTGAACAATATTCCAATAGGTGGAGGAAACCAACGGCATCTGCGCGATTGTGGGATATTTGTTCAGCACGTCGAGGGATGCCGTAGTTCCGCCTCTGCGCGCCGAAGCCACGACTGCCGCGGGCTTGTGCTCGAATACCTCTCTGGCGGCGTAAAACATGCGGTCCAGAACGGACAAAAGGCGTCCGCTCGGATGAGCGAAATAGACTGGCGTGCCGAAAACGAAGCCGTCCGCCGTCTTTGACTTCTCAATCCAGGAATTTATTGAGTCTCCCTCGATGACGCAGCGATTTTTCCCTGCGGAGCAGCCTCTGCAGCCCGTGCAGTCGGATACGGCAGCGGCCCCTATTTGCAGAATTTCCGTTTCGATACCTTCTTTGTTTAATGCTTCCGCCGCTTCGGATAGGGCGGTGAAGGTGCAGCCGTGCTCTCTGTTGCTGCCGTTGAAAAGCAGAACCTTCATGATTTATCTCCTTGCGGGGGCTTAAAACAGCCCTGAATTTTCAATAAAATTATACAGCCAAATGAAAACCTGTGTCAAATACCTTTTTTCTATGACAATCGGACATATCCGGCAATGGTTTCTGACTTTGTCGGCAGGAATTTTGACAATTTTTCTTTCTTGTTATATTTGGTTTTGTCGAGTTTTTGAAGCAGCGACCTTAAAATGTACCGATAAAAAAGACGGCTTTATGCGTCGGTAAGAAAATCGGCTTTGGATAGGGCAAGCAAAGCGTGTGCCGTACAGTCTTTTTTGTTGACTCAAGCAATGTTGAGGTGATAAAATAATGGCTGACAATCGGATAGCATGCGGGCTTGCGAAAAAGTACGGAATAGACACTGCAGGCATGTCGCCCCAAGAGGTTTGGGAGGCTCTCAAAGAAAAGGGAGTGACGAAAGAAAGTGCAAAGCGCGAATACAAGCAAGGCGTGGCAGCAGAGCGGGAGAAACTGAAAAAAAGATATGGCGACGGCATAGAAGAAGCAAAGTTTATTCCCCAAGCGTCAAAATATAGCAGACCAAAAACTAAGCACCATACAAACCATGCCAAGGAAATGAATTTGAACGAAAGAGAGTACGTAAACGCTGCCATAGAATTTTTCAACGGCGACGAGGGGGAGATGTATTATTCTAAAGGACAAAATAAATTTTACCGTTATGACAGAAAAACGGGGCGGTAGGCGGTAGTGAGTCTTGACGGAACATAACATACATATTATAATACTAAAAAAAGATTATAAAACAAACTATATCATAATGAACTTAT
>URVX01000167.1 GCA_900551395.1 uncultured Subdoligranulum sp.
CGATTATCAGCCTTTTTTATTTTATATCGGGATTGCCTTTTGTCAACAGGGGAGTCCGAAAAATCCTGAAAAAATTTTCATGCCTTTTCGATGAGCCGCATTATCAGCTCGGTGCAGCTGTGCAGGTCGTCCACGTAAATCCATTCGTTTGTGGTATGTATGCTCTGCATTCCGCAGCTTAAGACGAGAGTGGGCACTCCTTCTTTTACGTAAACGCTTGCGTCGTGACCTCCCAGCCCCGTTCTGCCGCGTTTGAATTCAAGCCCCATTTCCTCGAAAATCTTTTGCGCGTTGCCCAGCATGAGCCTGCCTATGTCCGTTTTGGAGTGGTCGTAGCCCATTGTTTTGAGGGAGCCGAGCTTGTATGTTACGGTGAGATTTTCCCTCCGGAAACGCTTGATAATTGCCTCGTATTGCTTTCTCAGCGTCAGAGCTTCTTCGGGAATAAAGCTTCTTATCGTGCCCTTGATTTCCGCCTTGTCGGGCACCATGTAGCCAGGCTCGTTGGAGGTTTTGAGTGCGGTTATCTGACTGAAGGTAAAGTCTTCCTCGTTTATCACGCCTTTGGGAAGCTCGTTTATCAGCTCGCACGCGTATGTGAGCGCGTTGGGCTTGAGCGCTCCGTTTGCATGGTTGGCGATGTTTTTGACCTCCAGATTGATTGTCACGCCGTAAGAGTGCTGCACGCGCTCCACTGCCAATCCCACGCTGCCTACGGTGTCGAACACAAAGCCGTATTTGACGCCAAGCTCCTTTATGGGCACGAAACGCGCTCCCAGCAGTCCTTTTTCTTCCAGAGCGGTGAAAACCAGCACGATTTTGCCGTGCGGCTTGTCTGCTTTCAAGGTTTCGTCGACGGCTGCGATGATTGCTGCGACGCCTGATTTGTCGTCGCTGCCGAGAACCGTCGTGCCGTCCGACGTGATTTTGCCGTTGTCGGTGAAAACGGGCTTTATGCCTTTGCCGGGTTCGACGGTGTCGATGTGCGCGGCAAAAAATACCGGTGCCTTGTCTTTGCCCTTCTGATTGGCTTCTATGATTATTCTTATCTGTTCGGTCTCTTTTTCAAGCTCGTCGGCAGGCAGACGCTCCTTGACGTCCTCCTCGAGGTCGGTCATTTTTATGTGCTGGCGCACAATCTGACAGTCCCAGCCCAACGACTTGACGTGGTTTTCGATAAAATCCACCATGCCTGCTTCCGAAAATGAGGGGCTGTCTACCTGAACCATTTTGACAAACAAATCTACAGCGTTCTGATGCGAATATTTAGTCATTGCAGAAATCTCCTTGCGTTAATTTTAGCACAGCGGAAAAAGATTTACAACTTTATTGAAGCGCAAAAGGGCAGAACGATTGACAAAAAAAGAGTTTTGTGAAAAGATATTAAGGCTGGTGTCCGCAAGGGAGCTTTATGGTAAAGAAATTGGAGTTTTTTGTCAGCGAAAGCCTGAATGTATACGAAAATATTGCATTCGAGTACGGCTTGCTCAGGACGTGTCAAAGCGACGCGGTGAGAATTTTTCTCTGGAGCAACGACAAAACGGTGGTTATCGGAAAAAATCAGAACGCGTTGGGAGAGGTCAATCTGCCCGCGCTGGAAAAAATCGGAGGCCGGCTGGCAAGGCGGCTTTCGGGCGGCGGCGCGGTCTATCACGACAAAAACAATCTCAATTTCACCTTTGTCGCAAAGGATTGCAATTACGACGTACAAAAACAGCTGTCCGTCATCGCCCGCGCTCTTGGGAAGTGGGGCATACGCGTAGAGGTCAGCGGCAGAAACGATGTTCTTGCGGAGGGAAGAAAGTTTTCCGGCAACGCGTTTCTGCACGAAAAGGGCTTCAGCCTGCATCACGGCACGATACTTATCGACACTGATATAAGCGTCATGACGAGCGTGCTCAACGTGGACAAAGACAAGCTTGCTTCAAAAGGCGTTAAATCCGTTTCCGCAAGGGTAATCAATCTTTCCGAGCTCAACTCCGGGATACAAAAGGAGGCGCTTGTTGAAGAAATCAGAGCTGCCGCCGAGGGCATTTACGGCGTAAAGTCGGAAGCGGGGCAGTTTGTTCTCGACAAAGCCGCGCGCGGCATGGAGGAAATGCTTAAGTCCAAGGAGTGGCTCGTCAACAGGGTGCGCGACGAAAAGGACGGCTACACCGTCAAACGCGCGCGCTTCGATTGGGGCGGGGTGGAGCTTATTTACAAGTCGGACGGAGACAGGCTTGAGGATTTGTTCATTTTCAGCGACGCTATGGACGTCGAAGAAATTTCGAGGATAAACAAACGACTTGGCGACGGCGGTTTGGCGTCGCTTGAGCCGGACAGCGC
>URVX01000168.1 GCA_900551395.1 uncultured Subdoligranulum sp.
GTCAATTCACCCGTGTTCAGACAAAAAACTCTTTTCTCACTCGCCCTTGCTCGTCAAATCCTACGCCTTCCTTTTCGAGAAGCGCACGTTGAACCTCCTCCCCTCCGAAAGCGAAACCTCTGCTCAAGGAGCCGTCCTTCATGACAACCCGGTGACAGGGCACAACTCCCTCGAAAGGGTTTACGTGGAGCGCCCAGCCCACCTGCCTCGCCATGCGAGGGTTGCCCGCAAGCCGCGCGACCGTGCCGTAGCTAACAACCTTGCCCTTAGGGATATCCTTAACTATATCGTAAACCGTCTGAAAAAAATTCATTTTACTTAAAGCTCTTTTAAGTCCTCGAGCATATTTTCCAGCGTAAAATCGCCTTTCATGATTTCTTCGAATTCCAGAAGATGTTTTCCTTCAGTCTCTTTCGGCGCGGCTTCTTCCACAGTTTCCCGCGCGGTATCCGCCGCGGCAGCATTGCAAACGGGCACGACTGCCTGCCGCATAACGGAAATTTCCTCCGCCATCGTTTCAAGCTTCTCCGCCCGGTCTTCAGGCAGCTTGCTCTTTATCAGACGCTCGAACAAATCCACCGTTTGTGAGAAAATTTCGCACTTTTTATTCAAGGCGGCGCGGCGGGACTCATCCGCAAGCATTGCGCCGCCGACAGTCGCCGTTTCAATTCCCTGACGAAGCTGCCTGATTTCATCCGCCTGCGCGTCTATGATTTTTTGCTGATTTTCAATGATCGCATTGTTCTGATTTTCTCTTGCCTGAATAAACGCTTCCACCTGAACGGGGTCGTACCCCTTTCTTACTCTTTTGAAATTCATATCTTATTTTTCCTTTTTCCCCACAAGCTCTCCGATGAGCTTCTGTTTCAGCCCGTAAAGCTTTTCCGACAAGTCCACCTTGTAAATATGCGGCTTTTCAAGACGCTTGTATTCGTCCCAGAACTCGTCGAGGCTCTCGGCTTTGCGGCGCTGAATAGTTTTCAGGTCGGGCAGTTCGTAAACAAGCTCGCCCTTTTCGTAAATTTTTTTGTACAGCTCCTTGACACGGAAATTTTTGACCTCCTTTGTCTTCCAGCGATACTCGGGGTGTACAAGCGTATAAGGCTTGCTTTCGTCTATTTTTTCGTCCGCAAGACATATTACGTCGGCTATAGCTTTGCCGTTGCTTTTGGAAATGAGTCTGTAAATCCTCTTTTCTCCGGGATTGGTCACCTTTGCGGGGTTGTCGCTGATTTTCATTTTGGGCGTCATAACGCCTCTTTCCTCAACCTCGCAAATTTTGTAAACGCCGCCGAGGCTTGGATTGGAATGACTTGTGATAAGCTTGGTGCCCACGCCGTAGCAGTCTATACGCGCTCCCTGCAATTTCAGTGACTGAATAGTATATTCGTCGAGATCGCCGCTGGCGAAAATCATAGCGTCCTCAAAGCCGGCTTCGTCAAGCATCTCGCGCGCTTTTTTGCTCAGGTAAGCAAGGTCTCCGGAGTCGAGGCGTATTCCTTTGGGCTTGAGTCCCTTTGCTCTCATTTCCTTGAAAACCGTAATGGCGTTTTTGACGCCGTTGAGCGTGTCGTAGGTGTCAACCAGCAAAAGGCAGCTTTCCGGATAAATTTCTGCGTAAGCCCTGAAAGCCTCAAGTTCGCTGTCGAAAGCCATAATCCAGCTGTGCGCGTGCGTGCCGGTAGCAAACGTATCGCACATCTGCGCGGCAAGCACGTTGCTCGTCGAGCTGCACCCGCCTATCAAAGCGGCTCTTGCGCCGTAAACTGCGGCGTCGGGAGCCTGCGCGCGGCGCAGACCGAACTCGCTGACCTTTCCGGGCTGCGCGACATAAGCGACGCGGCTGGCTTTGGTGGCGATAAGCGTCTGAAAATTGACGATATTCAAAAGAGCCGACTCCATGAGCTGGGCTTCTATCAGAGGAGCCTTGATTATCATCAGAGGCTCACCGGGGAAAACCACGGTTCCCTCCTCCAGCGCGTAAATATCTCCGGAAAAACGGAAATTCTCCAGATAATTCAAAAATTCCTCGTCAAAATCGCCCGTTGACCGCAGATAATCCAGCTGTGTTTTTTCAAAACGAAGATTTTCGATATATTGAACCGCCTGTTCCAATCCCGCCGCAATGCAATAGTTGCTCTCGTTGTTTGCTCTGAAAAACAAATCGAACACGCTTTGCGTCTTTGTCATTTGTTTTTTGAAATAGCCGTACATCATGGTTAGCTCATAATAGTCCGTGAGCAGGGTGAGATTTCTGTTTTTCATTTTTCCGTATCCTCTTGTTTTTCTTTATCCTTGTTTTTGTCGGTTTTGCGGCGCTGTCGTG
>URVX01000169.1 GCA_900551395.1 uncultured Subdoligranulum sp.
CTATAGCCTTTGAAATCGCGTCCAGCTTTTGCCTGGCATCGCTCAATTCTTTCGCAAACACGTTGGCATTGCCGATAACCACCGATTTAAGCGATTTTAAATTTTCCAACTGCGATTGAGCGGACTTAACTTTTTCTGCTGTCAAATTCTTACCTCCAAAGAACAACAATTCGTTATATTTTTTCTTTCATGCGGGCATAAACATCCTCGTCCGTTTCGCCCAGCTGTCTGTTCAAAATTTTTGTTTTGGCGCATTTTGAGACGCATTGCTCCGATTTGCATACATAAGCGCCGCGACCGTTTGTTTTTCCCTTTTCGTCATCGAGAAAAATTTCACCCTCCGGAGTTTTTACAACCCGAAACAATTCGTTTTTCGGAAAATAACGCCTGCATACGCAGCACATGCGGAGAGGAATCCTTTTCTCCCCCATAATCAAGCCTCTTCTCCGACCGAAATATCGGTAGCGGCAGCGGCGACTCCGTCGTCTCCGTCCGTGCTTTCGGCATCGAGCAAACCGCTCTGCATTGCCGCAGAATAAGACTTTACGTCTATTTTCCAGCCGGTAAGACGTGCTGCAAGACGCGCGTTCTGCCCCTCCTTGCCTATTGCAAGAGAAAGCTTGTCGTCCGGCACAATCACCTTGGCTTCCTTAGTGTCCTCGTTTGCCTGCACCATAAGCACCTGCGCGGGACTGAGTGAACGGGCGATAAAGTCGAGTATGTCCTCGCTCCAGGGTATAACGTCTATCTTTTCTCCGCCTATTTCGGAAACCACTGCGTTTATTCTCACGCCTTTGTTGCCTACACAGGCGCCTACAGCGTCCACGTCGGGATCTTTGGAATAAACGGCGATTTTGGTTCTGAAGCCCGCCTCTCTGACAATGGACTTTATTTCTACAATTCCCGCTCTGATTTCAGGAATTTCGTTTTCCAGCAGCTTTCGAATAAATGCGAAGCTTGACCTGCTGAGCAGCACCTGCGGTCCTTTTCCCGCGTCCTTAACTTTTTTTATAAGAACCTTTATTCTGTCGCCGACGTCGAATTTTTCTCCTGCGACCTGATCCGCAGGCAACAGCATTCCCTCCATCTGATTTTTGCCTATTTCAACGAAAATCGTGCCGTCGTCCTTTATTCTGCTGACAACCCCGACTATCAAATCGTTTTCCTTGTCAACGTACTGCGAATAAGTCATGCTGCGTTCCGCTTCTCTCAATGTCTGCATGACCACCTGCTTGGCAGTCTGCGCCGCAATCCTGCCGAACTCCTTCGGCGCGATTTTAGTGACAACCCTGTCGCCCACCTTGTAGCTTTTTTTAAGCTCTCTCGCTTCCTCGAGAGAAATTTCTTTTTCGGGATCCTCTACTGTTTCCACTATATTTTTATACGCACAAACCTCGATAGCTCCCTTTTCGGGGCTGAGCTTGAGCTCCACGTTCATTGCCTCGCCGAAATTCTTTTTGCAGGCAAAAGAAAGCGCGTTTTCAAGCGCGGCAACAAAAACGCTTTTATCGATTCCCTTTTCTCTTTCAAGGTCCTCAAGTGCCGCAAAAAAATCCTTATTTATCATTTTCCCGTGTCCTCCGACTAAAATTTTATTACCGGCTTTACAGAAGCCGCAGCAGAATACTTGACGGCGATTTCCTCGCCCTTTTCCGTTCTTATGCAAAAACCGTCCTCGTCGTACCTTTCCAGCACGCCTGCAATTCGTTTTTTGCCGTTCACGGGCGCATAAAAGCCTACCTCGATTTCCTTGCCCGTGTTTCTTTTGAAGTCCCTCTCCGTTTTCAAGGGACGGTCAATGCCCAAAGAAGAAACATTCAGGATGTACGAAGCGCCGTCGGTAGGATCGAGACGGTCGAGAGGCTCGTCTATTGCCCGATGAAGTCTTTCGCAGTCGTCGATAGTCACACCGCCTTCCTTGTCGATAAAAAAGGTCAGGTTCATGCCGTTGTGCTTTTTGGCATATTCCACCTCGACGATTTCCAATCCGAGCTCTTCCGCGAAAGGCAGCGCGAGCTTTTCAGCCTCTTCCTTTACGTTTTTCATGCAAGCGAAGTCTCCTCATAAGGATATGAGAGAGGGAAACCCCTCTCTCATACCGATTTCAGTATTTAAGATAGTGATATTATAGCACAGATTATTCTGCAAAACAAGTGGTAAATTGGAATTTTCTTATCTGTCTTGCCCGCTTAGCAC
>URVX01000170.1 GCA_900551395.1 uncultured Subdoligranulum sp.
GGTTTTGCGAGCTTATTTGATTTAAATTTGTCAGTCGCCGAGCAGAGCTATGGCTTCGATTTCCACCAGCACGTTTTTGGGTAGGGTTTTGACCGCCACGCAGCTGCGCGCGGGCTTGCCCGTAAAGTATTCGGCATAAACCTTGTTGAAAGCGGCAAAGTCGCCCATATCGGCAAGAAAGCAGGTTGTTTTAACTACTTTGTCCAGACTTGTGCCTGCGGCTTCCAGAATAGCCTTTACGTTGCGGCAGGACTGCTCTGTCTGTGCGGTCACGTCTTTGGCGTCCACGTTTCCGGTGGCGGGATTTATGGGTATTTGTCCGGAAGTATAAATCAAGCCGTTTACGCATACTGCCTGAGAGTAGGGACCGATTGCGCCCGGCGCGTTTGCCGTGCTGACGAATTTCAATTCTTTCATTTTTATTCTCCTTTAACGGTAAAAAATTTTTAGCCTATGATTCGGAAGCCTTCCGCCTCCAACGCGTGTCTTATTGTTTCTATATGCTCGAAGTCGCGCGTTTCTAGGTCGAGCTTTATGTAACAGAAATTTATGTCGGCGTCTGTCGAGGTGCGCTCATGGAACGCCGAAATGACGTTTGCGCCGTGCTCGGCAAGCACTTTGGCGACCTCGCTGAACTGGCCCGGCTTGTCAAGAAGCTTGAGCGTGAGGCTGCAGCGGCGGCCGCTGTTTATCAGACCGCGCGTGATGACGCGGCTCAATTTGTTTACGTCTATGTTTCCGCCCGAAACAATGCAGACCACGTTTTTCCCTTTCATTGGCAGATTGTTGAACATGGCGGCGGCAACCGCGACGGCGCCCGCTCCTTCGGCGACCATTTTTTTGCTTTCCATGAGAGTGACGATGGCGGTGGCTATTTCGTCTTCCGTAACTGTATAGATGTCGTCGACGTACTTTTTGGTGAGTTCATAGGTCAGCGCGCCCGGGTGCTTGACGGCAATTCCGTCGGCAATGGTGTTGACCTCGTCGAGAGTTATCGGAGCGCCTTCCTTGATTGACCTGTACATGCTGGGCGCGCCTTCCGCCTGCACGCCGAAAACCTTTATTTTTGATTTGAGATTTTTGATGGTGTAAGCTATACCCGATATGAGACCGCCGCCGCCGATAGGCACGACTATGGCGTCCACTTTGGGCATGTCCTCGAGGATTTCCAGCGCGATGGTGCCCTGCCCGGCAATAACGTCCTCGTCGTCGAAGGGGTGGACGAAGGTGTAGCCGTATTGTTCCTTAAGCTCCAGCGCCTTCTGATAAGCGTCGTCGTAAACTCCCTTGACCAGACACACGTCGGCGCCGTAGCCTTTTGTCGCCTGAATTTTGCTTATCGGCGCGCCTTCGGGCAGACAGATGAGCGATTTTACGCCGTGTTTTGTTGCCGCCAAAGCCACGCCCTGCGCGTGATTTCCTGCCGAGCACGCGATAACGCCGCGCTTTTTTTCTTCCTCCGTCAGCTCGGAAATTTTAAAATACGCCCCGCGCACCTTGAAGGAGCCTGTGGACTGGATATTTTCCGTCTTGAGAAAAATGTGGTTGTCGCAAAAGATTTTAGAGGCGGGCAAAATGTCGGTTTTGCCTGCAACCTCTTTCAAAACTTCGCTTGCCTTGTAAATTTTTTCCAAAGTCAGCATATTGAGCGTCTCCGTTTTTTTTATTTGTCTTCCGTTTGTTATTTTGCAACAAAAACCGCGCTTTGTCAATGAAAAGCGGTCAAATGTTTTCCGCAGTTTTTGGGAAAATCCGACTATTTCGGACGCAGCATAATAAATTATGCGCAAACCGAATTGGCTGAATGTTTTAAATTTCGGGGCTGACCTGCCGAGCGGAAAGAGCGTGCCGATGCTGATTGACTTGCTTGAACTTTGCGTCGGAATAAACAAATTAAATTCAATCAAAGGAAATAAAAAAGTCATATAAATCGAAATGTAACAGACAAACAAATACAGAGAAATATTCTACTCTCGTTGTGACATGGAAAAATTGCATTTGCATGCGAAAATATTGCGTCTGAAGGAGGATTTACAGACAAAAAACGCGAGCGTCGGCAGAGCGTTAAGGTGTCGGTTTGCTTTTAGGTGCGCGAAATTTGCTGCGATATGACGTCTGCGCTATTTTCCAAACGAAAAAACAAAAAAGTTCACTAAATTTTTTTGACATAAGCAGGGGGGGGGGGGGGGGGG
>URVX01000171.1 GCA_900551395.1 uncultured Subdoligranulum sp.
GAGCTGCAGGGACTTAAAGTTTTTGTAGAACTTAAGCCTTACAGCGGAAGCGTCAAGCTCCCCTCCGACCTCGACACTTACAAGGGCTAATTAAAAAAACCGAAAAACCTCCTTGATACAGGGAGGTTTTTTTGTTGCGTAGAAGAAACACTGAGCCGATTAAAAATTGTTGTCGTCAATAAATGTTTGTCGAAAATGATTTGCGACCGCTGTTTCGCCTCGAAGGCTCAGGGATTGGCTGTTGTTTAAAATTTACTGATTACGGAGTTTTTTTGCGTAAATACGTTATTGTTAAAAGCTCTTCCTCTTAACGGCGCGCTTCTGAGGGCGCAGTCGGCTTTCAGACGGGAAAAACTTGCGTGTCGATAAAAGCTACTGCACGCCGAAAACAGTCTTGAAAATGCGTTGACGACGCCCGCGCACGTACACGGATAGTTCCCGCTTGTCGAGCTATTCTTGACTTAAATGCGCGTTCATGCTAAAATAAAGCCGTAAAATTATGAGACTGAGAAGAAAAAAGGATTTGGAAAAGCTGCTGCTTTCTGCGGGAGACGCAATCGTCGGAAGGGAAATAACAGAGAAAAATGCCTCCGTCCCGTTGCGGGAATATTTGAATCTGACTGAAATTTTCGGCAGAAAGGCGCCTTTGTGGCTCGATGTCGGGTGCGGCAAAGGCGTTTTTTCCGTTGAGCTTGCCAAAAGATACGGCGAAGTTGATATAATTGCAGTTGAACGAATTAGCAACGTGCTCGTGGAGGGCGCATTGAATGCGTCACGCGAAAAGCTACCAAATCTCAGGTTTTTATGCGCAGGCGCGGAATATCTGCCTCGTTTTTTTCCGTCGGAAAGCGCGGACAGGATTTTTCTCAATTTTTGTACTCCTTATCCAAAGCCGTCAAACGAAAACAGGCGTCTGACATATCGGTCGTTTTGCAAAATATATTACGACATTTTGAAAACAGGCGGCAGAGTGGAGCTGAAAACGGACGACGAGGACTTTTTTTATTATTCGTTGCAGTCGCTTGAAGCCGAAGGCTTCGAAATCGCCGAGCGCGACGAAAATTTTGTCTCTGCCGACAACATAGAGACGGAACACGAAAAGATGTACAGGCAAGCCGGGAAACGAATTTTCAGACTGCTGGCGGCAAAAAAAGAGGTTTTTGTATGACGATAGTTGAAAGGATAAAGGAAAACAGCGAAGAAAATCTCAGGCTCTTTAATGCTAAACTCGTGCCTACGGTCAAACCCGAAAGAATTCTCGGTGTGCGCAGTCCCAAGCTCAAAGCGCTGGCAAAGGAAATTTACGGCAGCGAGGAGGCGAATATATTTCTGACGCAGACGCCGCATTTTTATTTCGAGGAGAACAATCTGCACGGTTTTTTGCTGGGATGTATAAAGGATGTAAATAAAGCGCTGGCGTTGACGGAGGAGTTTTTACCTTTTGTGGATAATTGGGCGACAAACGACCTGACCGCTATGGGACTGAAATGCTTTTCAAAAAATACGGCAATCGTGCGACCTTATGCGGAAAAATGGACGGGCGATGTCAGACCTTTTGTCGTGCGTTTCGGCGTTGTGTGTTTGCTGTCGTATTTCTTGGGCGACGCATTTGAGCAAAGCGATTTTGATTTGCTTGCCGGCATAAAAATAAAGGATGATTATTACGTCGATATGGCTGTGGCTTGGTATCTGAGCGTCGCTTTGGTAAAAAAATACGACCTTGCGGTAATGGCGCTGAAAGAAAATCGTTTCGGGACGTGGGTGCACAACAAAGCGATAAGAAAAGCTGTGGAAAGCTTCAGAATAGACGACGAAAAAAAGAGTTTTTTGCGTACTTTGAAAAGATAAGGATACAAATACGAGAACAGCCGAAGCGCATTGCTTCGGCTTTGTTTTTGCAAGGAGCGAAAGCGACGGAAAGCGAGGGGAAGCCGAGCGTCACAAAAGCGTTAAATTTCAGGAAGGAGCGAAAGAGGGACAAGCAAAAGGAAAAAGGAAACCGAAGCCCTGAAGGGCTTCGGTTTGCTTGAGACAAAGGCGCAGTGCCTCTGGAGCGAATGATGGGAATCGCAAGGAGCGAAAGCGACGGAAAAGCGAGGGGAAGCCGAGCGTCACAAAAGCGTTAAATTTCAGGAAGGAGCGAAAGAGGGACAAGCAAAAGGAAAAA
>URVX01000172.1 GCA_900551395.1 uncultured Subdoligranulum sp.
GCAACCTTGTCTATGACGTTTTTTCTGTTTTCGCGGCGCACGCCGCCCTCGATGAGAGCACGCTCTGCAGATACCGTAGTGAGACGTTCATCGAAAAATTTGACCGGCACGGAAACATAGCCCTTCAATTTTTCTACGAATTCCCGAGTCTTGACCGTCTGAGCGTTTTCTTCGTTGTTCATGCTTTTGGGCAGCCCGCACACAATCATCTCCGCTTCCTGCTCCTTAGCTATGCGGGCAATCTCCTCGAAATCCTCATCGGTTTTCTTTCTGAAAAGAGTACTCAGGGGATTAGCCACAATTTTCATGGGATCCGAAACCGCGATTCCTATACGCGCGTCACCCACATCCAACGCCAAAATTCTTCCCATTTCTTCACCTTTTAGTATTGTAACAGAAAATCTGCCGCAACACAATGCTTTTTTAACAAAAAAGGAAAGCCGTTTTGCTTTCCTTTTATCGGATTCAGTTGCCGCCAAGCTGCTGCTTGCCTTTTTTTAGCATTTTTTTGATTTCGGGACTGTATTCCGACATCATAACGCCGGCAACGGCACCCAATGTAAGCACTGCCAAGAAAGAACTGACCTTCATGTGACACACCTCCTCCTTGTATTAGTTTTTGGAGAAAGCGCGTTTTTAAACAAAACCAGTCTGCCATATAATACCATTTCAGGCTTTCTGCTTGGTTTTGTAGTCATCAATGGCTTTTTTTATTGCTTCTTCCGCAAGCACCGAGCAGTGCAGCTTCTGCGGAGGAAGCCCTTCCAGCTCCTCGACCACTTTTGCATTGGTTATCTTAAGCGCCTCGTCTACGGTCTTGCCGATTATCATATCCGTAGCGGTGCTGCTTGTGGCAATAGCCGCCGTGCAGCCGAAGGTCTGGAATTTGGCGTCGACGATTTTGTCGTTTTCTATTTTGAGAGTGATTTTCATAATGTCCCCGCAGGTCGGGTTTCCCACCACTCCCTCTCCGTCGGCATTTTCTATCACGCCTACATTGTGCGGGTTTGCGAAAACTTCCATAACTTTCTGATTATACATTTCTTATTTCTCCTTCTTTCAGTGAAAACAAAGGCGACATTTTTCTGAGCCTTTCGACTATTTCTTTCAGCTTGTCGACGACATAGTCAACCTGCTCGGGCGTATTGTGCTTGCCGAATGAAAAACGTATCGAGCCGTGCGCCAGCACGACGTCCACGTTCATTGCCAGCAAAACGTGAGAAGGGTCAAGCGAACCGCTGGAGCATGCCGAGCCGCTGGACACGGCAATGCCCGCCAGGTCAAGCAGCATAAGCAGACTTTCTCCTTCGACGAATTCAAAAGAAAAATTCGCATTAGACGGCAGCCTGTCAATCGGATGACCGTTGTATTTTACAAACGGAATTTCATCCAGCACTCTCTTGACGAACTTGTCTCTCAAGGAAGCGACATACGTCGAATTTTTTTCCATTTCGGCAACGGCTTTTTGCGCCGCATAGCCCATACCCACCACTGCGGGCACGTTTGTGGTACCGCCGCGCATGGATCTCTCCTGCCCGCCGCCGACAACGAGCTTGTCTATATGCAGACCGTTTCTGATATACAGCGCCCCGATGCCCTTGGGACCGTAAAATTTGTGGGCGGAAACGGTAAGCATATCCGCGCCCAGCTCCTTGGGCTTGACGGGTATCGCCCCGAAAGCCTGAACGGCGTCAACATGCAAAACGCAGCCTTGTCCGTGTACAATTTCCGCAACCTCTTTTATCGGCTGAATGGTACCGGTTTCGTTGTTTGCAAGCATGACGCTGACAACGACGGTGTCGGGACGCATAAGCTCTCTGAGCACGTCGGTCCTTACCTTGCCCGATTCGTCTACGGGCAGATACGAAACGTCGAAGCCCTGCTTTCTCAGCCACTCCGCAGAATTTAAAACGGCGTGGTGCTCTATGGCTGAGATAATGATATGCTTTCCCTTATCCTGTCTGGCAAACGCCGCGCCCTTCAACGCCCAGTTGTCCGCTTCGGTGCCGCTGCCGGTAAAATATATCTCGTTTGGTTTTACACCCAAAGCGTCCGCAAGCTGCTTTCTCGCATTGTCCACCGCGCCCATAGCGTCACGCCCGTAGGAGTGCTGGCTGTGAGAATTGCCGAAATTCTCGTTGAAATACGG
>URVX01000173.1 GCA_900551395.1 uncultured Subdoligranulum sp.
AAGAAAGCGCCTTTAAAAGGCGCTTTCTTTTTGAAAAAGCAGATAATTTTTTGTCAATAGCTGCCGTTGTAGTTGTTTACTCGTCTGACAAAGCCGCCGTGGTGTCTTTCTTTGAGGGAAAGTCCCGCGAGAATTGCGGAAGCGAGATAAGCAAGCATTATGACCACGGAGGAAATCGCCATAGCCGCGCCGCCGAAAAAGTTCATTACCGAGCCCAAAAAGGCGATAATGTTTATTACGAGAAAGAATATAACGATGCCCTTTCTGTCGGCGACGACGCCGTTGTCGCTTATCTGCGGAGTTCTGATAAGTCTTGCCGCAAGCACTATCATTATAATGCCGAAAATCATCATAAGAACTCCCGATACGATTACGACCGCCGTCATCACGTTGCCGGCCGCAGCCGCGCCTGTGCCGTTCTGACCTATCGTGTCGTTGAACATTCCCGCAATTGTGCTGCTGAGCAGCAGATACAAAAGGCCGCCCACAACTTCGAAAATGCCCAGTATGAGATTTATTATCCCGACGGACTTTTCCAATCTAACCTTTTTTTCGTTCATAACAATCTCCTTGATTTAAATTTTGAGACTTAACGTATTGGGCGGAAAAAAAACCGCGCATCCGTTTGTTTTCAGTATGCGCAGAAGAAAAAATATTATTCTTTTTTGCGGTTATTCGTTACGGAAACGGCGGAAAAACGCATGGATAAGGAAAATAAATTAAAATTGTCGCGATTAGGTAGGAAAATAAGCGTATCGCGCACCTCTTGTTTGAAGTCGGTTTTGGCTGGGGAATAGACGTTTAAGCTAAAGGCGGCTTGGGTTTTTAAAAAAAATATTCAAGTTTCACGAAAAATTCCGTCAAACGGCTTGCCGCGCTTTTTTGAGGCATACCGCGCTCATTGCCACAGCGGCGACGTTTGCGCAAATAATCGGCACAAGGATGATATAAGAAAATTTGTCTGTAATTAAGTTTGCGATTCCTCCAGCGACCATAACGACATTGATAACCATAAGAAAAACAAGACAGCCCTTTTGCAGCTTAAATCTGTTTTTTCCAACCCGCACCCGCAAATTACAACAAAAAGCGCGGAAGTAAGCAGCTGCAAAAAGCCGACTAAGGCAATGGAAATGCCGTAAGCCGAAATAACCGATTTGAACGTATCGTAAGCTATATCGGAAGAAAAAAATCCGTCAAACAGGAAAAAATAGCTTTTGTCCGCAGCTGCATAATAAAAGCTTGAATAGGCATATCTCAAGCCGAAAGCAACAAGAAAAATCGCCATTGCAATGTTTATTATTCCCGTTTTCATTTGCAGCGGTTTTTTTTCGTGTTCCATCTCGTCTCCTTTTGCTTTATTAAAGCACAGATGCAGCATTATGTCAAGGCTTTCGCTTTTGCGTCGGAAAAGCCCTTTGTACGAAAAGATATCGTGTGCTTTCTTTATTAGTTTTTTGCGGCTGTTATTTAAGAATATGCCTTGCCTCCCGAAACGGTTTGCGCCGACCGGCTGCCGTAGCTTAAACGATTCAGAATTTTTTGACCGAACCTTTTAAAATCGCTTGACAATCCGAACTCAAGGTGCTAACATAGACAAGCATCGTGTTGACTGCGATGCGTTTTTGTCGCGGGGTAGAGCAGCCTGGTAGCTCGTCGGGCTCATAACCCGGAGGTCGAGTGGTTCAAATCCCTCCCCCGCAACCATAAATGGCGGCGTAGCTTAGTTGGTTATAGCGGCCGGTTCATACCCGGCAGGTCGTTGGTTCGAGTCCGACCGCCGCTACCACACCGTTTGTTACGGTCGTTTTTTACGTGGCTCCTTGGTCTAGCGGTCTAGGACATCGCCCTTTCACGGCGGCAACACGGGTTCGAGTCCCGTAGGAGTCACCATCCTTCGGGAGCATAGCTCAGTTGGGAGAGCACCTGCCTTACAAGCAGGGGGTCACAAGTTCGAGCCTTGTTGTTCCCACCAAAAAAAGACCGTTTTAAAAGCGTCCTTTGTGAAAAGGACGCTTTTTCTTTTATTGGTGAATTATACTATCAAGTGCAACATCACATGAAGAAAAAAAAGAAGTTCATATAAATCTCCGGTATAATAGTAG
>URVX01000174.1 GCA_900551395.1 uncultured Subdoligranulum sp.
GCGGGGACGAAAACGGTGTAGCTCCCGAGCTTGGAAAGCAAGCCGCCCTTAACAGCCTTGTTCATAGTCAAATCGAATTCTTTACCTTCCTTTATGCCTTCAACAAGCTCGTCATCCTTGTAAAGCTCTTCGACTTCCTTTCTGGAAAGCGTCAAGCCCTTGTCGGTTGAAGTTACGATAACCTCAATCGAATCGCCCACGCTGAGATTTTTCTTGGCAGCTTCAACGTCGCCGTCCAAAGTCATCTCTTCATTGGGGATAAAGCCGTCGGTCTTAGTACCGATAGAAACATTTACGCCCTCTTCTGAAATGTGGGAAACGGTTCCCTTGATTTTCTGCCCCTTTCTCAAGGGTCTTCTCTTTCCAATCTTTTCAACGGCGCTTGCGAATTCGTTAGCTTCGTTTTCTTTGCTGATTTCTTCCACTGCGACCGTTGCGCTGTTGTCCTTTGCTTCTGCAAACATCTTTGACAAAACCTCCTCCATCAACTCCTGCGGAGTTGAAGCTCCTGCTATTAAACTCATTCTACTATATTTTGACAGGCAAATGTCACTCAGCTCGGCGGCCTCCTCAATCAAAAAAGAGTCCTTGCAGTTGGCGCGGGCTATGTCGAAAAGCTTTTTCGTGTTGGAGCTGTTCCGACCTCCGACCACTACGCAGCACTCGCTTTTTCGGGAAACGCAAAGCGCGTAATTTTGCCTATCCTCAGTAGTATAACAAATAGTGTTGAAAAACTCAACTGTTTTTGCATTATCCGCCACAATATTTTGCAAGGTTTCGTCAACTTTTTTGCTTTCGTATGTGGTTTGAAAAAGAACAAGAACATTTTTGTCCGTTTCAAGCTCAAGCTTACCCTTTCCGTCGAAGAAAACGGCGCTGTTCCCGCACCATCCGTTTATGCCCTGCAATTCGGGATGATTTCTGTCGCCGACAAGCACTATGACATAGCCTTTGCGGAAATAATCCTCCGCTTTGTTGCGAATAACCTTCACATAAGGACAGGTGGCATCGACGACTCTTACACCCTGCTTTTCGCATTGCTCGAAAACGGCTTTCGTTGCGCCGTGAGAGCGGATAATAAGCGTGTCTCCCTTTTTCAGAGCCGAGACATCTTCTACCATTTTGATTCCCAGCTTTGCAAGCTCATTGACAACCCGTTTGTTGTGCACTATTTCACCCAGCGTATAGACGTTTTCTCCCGCATATTTTCTTGCGGTGTCCACGGCGTTTCCGACGCCCCTGCAAAAGCCGTTGGTTTTGGACACGTATATGATTTTTTCGTTCATTTTCGGGCAAGCAGCTCCCCGTTCAATTTTTCTTTAAGCTCTGCAACCTTGCCGCGCAAAAACTCCGTAGCTGCCTCTAAATTTACTTTGGTAAGCCCGCCCTCGTAATAATCCGTCAGCTCCAGCTCGTCGCCAACAACGATATATCTTTTTCTGCCCTTCTGAGATTTTTGTATGTAAAAAGGACGCACGGGCGTTTTTGTTTTCAATGCGAACATTGCCGGCCCGGTCTTAAAGGGCAGCAAATCCTCGCCGCTTCTGTTTCTCGTGCCCTCCGGAAAAATAAACAAAATTTCGTTTTGCTTCAACGCGGACAAGCAGTCCTTTGTTGCTTTCAGGTCGGCTTCGCCTCTTTTGACGGGAATAAGTCTCATGTTGTGGAATATGTGTCTCAAAAAAGGTTTTTCGTCAAACTCGGCTTTGTAAACAAATCGAAATTCATTTTTGAAAAAAGCTGCGAAAACCACCGAATCCATATTGGACGTGTGATTCATTATAAAAACCGATTTTTTCTTTTCGAATTTTTTCGGTCCGAATATTTTGACGGGATTGAACAGTCTGACCGCCCATCCGCCCAATAATTTAATAAATCCGTAATAAGACATTTAAATCTCCGTCAGCCGCTGCTTAAGCATTTTTTCGATTTTATCTACGACCTCGTCTACGGTCATATCGGTGCTGTCTACAATCACCGCGTCCTCCGCCTTTTTCAGCGGAGCGAATGCTCTTGTCATTTCGTTTCTGTCGCGCGTCTCGAGGTCTTCCTGCACACTCTCGAATGCGGCTTTTTGTCCT
>URVX01000175.1 GCA_900551395.1 uncultured Subdoligranulum sp.
ACGAATTCAGAGGCATGTGCGACGGCGAGGAATTTTTCGTCTATATCGACATGGAAACCAAAGAGGAAGTGGAAATACTCAAAATTTTAAAGGACAAAGAGGGTTATACCGTCATTTGACGAATATGCCGGAAAGGACAAGCCGTTATGCTTGTCCTTTATTATTTGACTGCGCAGATAAAAAACTGACAGAATCGTTGAAAACAGAGCCGCAAAACCGAAAATTAAAACGGGAGAGGCAAGAGCTGCCTACATTTGCACCAAATGACGCCCCCGTCGGGCTTTTGCGGAAAATTACCCGAATACGTAAATTTATCGGGAGTAAGTCCGCGGCATAAAAATGCCCCGACGTAAACGTCGGGGCTGAAAAGCTTTCGCGTTTTAGCTGCTCCTTAAGCTTTGTTAATCCGAATCCTGTGCGTGCTGCGCTTGGTTTGTCATTTGTCTGCGTTTTTCTTTGCGGTGAGCTTTAACATATCGATAAACTCGTCGTTGCTGGTAGTGCAGGTCAACAGGTCGATAATCTGCTCCGTCGCCGCCTCTTTGTCCAGACGGGAAAACATTCTCCGCATCTGCCAGACT
The DNA here is from genome assembly GCA_900551395.1 of uncultured Subdoligranulum sp. Taxonomy (GTDB): domain Bacteria; phylum Bacillota; class Clostridia; order Christensenellales; family CAG-314; genus CAG-314. The sequence goes on from URVX01000175.1 coordinate 582, forward strand.
GCCTCCAGCTCCTTTTGCGGCAGCAGCAAATCCTCGCGGCGGGTACTGCTTTTGTTGAGGTCGATGGCGGGAAAAATTCTCTTTTCGGACAAGCCTCTGTCGAGGTGGATTTCCATGTTGCCCGTGCCCTTGAACTCCTCGTAAATTATGTCGTCCATCCTGCTGCCGGTATCGATAAGCGCAGTCGCAAGAACGGTCAGACTGCCGCCCTCGCCGACCTTTCTCGCCGAGCCGAAAAGCCTTTTTGGCTCCTGCAGCGCGGAAATATCCAGTCCGCCCGTAAGCGTGCGACCCGACTGCTCCGCCGTCTGATTGTATGCGCGTCCCAGTCGCGTGATGCTGTCCATGAGTATGACTACGTCCTGACCGAATTCTACCCGTCTCTTGGCGTTTTTGAATACCAGCTCGGTGACTGCAATGTGGTGGACGGGGCCCTGGTCGAAGGTGGAGCTTACCACTTCGGCATCCTTGAGCGTGGTTCTGAAATCAGTAACCTCCTCGGGACGCTCGTCGACGAGAAGTATCACAACGTGGATGTCGGGATAATTTGCCGAAATCGCCTGGGCGATTTTTTTGAGCAGCACGGTTTTGCCCGCTTTGGGCGGAGAAACTATGAGTCCGCGTTGCCCTTTGCCTATAGGGGCAATCAAATCTATCGCTCTCAATGCAAAGTCGTATTTGTTGGAGGAGTTTTCCAGCTTTATACGTTCATCGGGATAAGCGGGCACCAGCTCGTCGAAATTTTTGTGCCGTCTTTGCAGCAATCTGTCGCAGGGAACGTCGTTTATCGAATGCACGAAAATCAGAGACGGATTGCGGTTGCGGTCGTAAGTCCTTGCCGTGCACTCTACCTTGTCACCCGCTTTCATTGCGAATCGGCGTATCTGCGGCGCGGGCACGTATATGTCTCTTGTGCCGATGTAAAAGTTGTTTGTGCGCAAAAAGCCGTAGCCGTCCTGCATGATTTCGAGTATGCCGGAAACTCTTTCTTCGGGAACGGCTTGCTCTTCCTTGCTGTCGTCGGCGGAATCGTCTGCTTCGGGCAGGGGAATATCGGGCAGTAGCTGACTGACGCCCTCGCCGGCAAGACCGGTAGGCGTCACGAAAGTGTTGGGGGGATTGAAAACTATTCTCTGCTTGGGCGGTCTGCCTCTGCCGGAGCTTTGCACGGGCTGCTTGAGTCCCTCCTGAATGTCGATAATCCATCTTGCAAGGATATCCTTGGTCTTGTTTGTGGGGCTGGGCACGCCCTCCTGAGCGGCAACGGCGCGAAGGTCGGTAAACGTCATAGCCATCAAGCTTTCGTAGGTATATTTGGAATTCAAAGCATTTACCTCTTAAAAATAAAATAGTATCGAAAAAAGGAAAACCCTTTCGGAGTTTTTTGTCAGATTATTTTGCCAAATCGGACAGACTTTTGTTTCGTCTCAATAATAATATATTATTAGGCTTTGCGGGATTTTATAACCTGCAGGCAAA